>JAJQFB010000002.1 GCA_021201395.1 Clostridiales bacterium
CCGCTAAATGGAAGAATTTGCTATTCATCTTGTTATGTTAACTAAATGACATTGAATCAGTGGTTCCTTAAATATATTCAAAGCCCTTAAGCTGCCAAATTTTCAGGGCTTCATAATTTTCCCGAGGCTTTATGCCGCTGTAGTTTTCGGGATAGAAACGGGAGGTAAAGACCTCTTCTCCGCCGTTTACGAAAATTTCAACAGAGGAGCTGTCACAGAATATTCTTATTTCTTCAAGACTTTGAAGTCTTACACTTCTTGACTTTCTGCCATAGCCGCTTTTGCCGAAAGAAAGGGTCAAAACACTGTTTTCATAGATTATTTTACAGTCCCCGTGTATGGAGATTTCCGCTTTGACCGGGCTGTTATAGCTTATAAGGGCTTCAAGAGCCCAAACACTCTCTTGATTTTCAACGGACAGCTCTTTTTCCCTCAATTTTTCATATTCTTTCAGGGGCTTTTGTATAAGCTTGTTTCCCCTTAGGCTTAATTCTCTGAGAATTGTAAGACAGTGAGCCCAGCCGAATTTGTTTGAGGGGTTTTCATAATAGCTCTCTAAGTCCGGAAGTCCAAGCCAGCCCATCATTATCCTCCTGCCGTCCTCTGCTTCAAAGGACTGGGGTGCATAGAAGTCGAAGCCTCTGTCAAGCTCTTCAAATTCCCCCACGGAGCAGTTTGGACTTGTAAAGCCGCCCTGAAGAAGTGCATATCCGCTTTGGTAGACATTGTTGTACTTAAAGCCTTCAGGCTCTATTCCCTGAGGGGAAAAGGCTAAAATTTCCTTTCCGTCTAAGAAAAACAAGTCGGGACATTCCCACATATAGCCGAATTTTTCCGCTGTTCTCAAGCGGTTTACAAGCTTCCAGTCTGTTTTGTTGTCTGAGACATATACCAAAACCTCGCCTGTGTCGGCGGTTGTTCTGGAGCCCAAGACCATATAATATTTGCCCTTGCGCTTAAAGACCTTGGGGTCTCTTACGTGACAGGTGCAGTCCGAGGGATAGTCGGAGTTTTTCATAAGGAGGGCTTTGTCGTTGAAGCTCAGGCCGTCCTCTGAGACGGCTAAAATAAGGTTATGCTCCCTGCCTTTTGTTATATAGTCGAAGTCCCCGAGCTGTTTTACATTGCCCGTGTAGTAGAGGTACATCTTGCCCTCATCGATAAGAGTTGAGCCTGAATAAACGCCGTGACAGTCAAAATTTTGGTCGCAGCACAGGGCAGGGGGGAGGTATTCATAGGAAATAAAGTCTTTTGTTTTGTAATGACCCCAGAAATTTGTGCCGGGCTTTGTGTCAAAAGGGGAATATTGAAAAAATATGTGATATTCCCCGTTGAATCGGCAAAGACCGTTCGGGTCGTTGAGCCAGCCTGTTTTGGGCATAATGTGGAAGAGCTGACGCCACTTTGTATTTCCGCTCTCGGCCGCCCTCTCCAAAAGGGCGGCTGTTTGCAGAAGATTTGTGCGTTTTATGTTATTGTATTTCATAATCAACACCTTGCTGATGCTTTATTGTTCGTCTTTATAGCCGAAGAGATAGGATAATATGAAGGCTACGGCTGCGGCTATGGCCATAGAGATGATGTACTGTATGGGTGCGTGGAGGTGGAGAAGTATACCGAAGATACCCGTTACGCCTGTGGCTGTTGCGCCTAAGTGGAAGAGGGAGGCTGCCATAGCTCCGCAGGCACCGCCGATTGCTCCACAGACAAATACTCTTACATATCTTAAGTTTACACCGAATATAGCAGGCTCTGTTATACCCAGCATAGCCGAAAGAGCGGCAGGAAGAGCAAGGGATTTTGTCTTTGCGTTCTTTGTCTTAATACCAACTGCCAGGCAGGCTGCTCCCTGAGCCATATTTGCCGCCGAAGCAAGGGGAAGCCAGTAGGTTAAGCCGTACTGTGAAATCTGACCCAAGTCTATAACCGTGTACATATGGTGGATACCGGCTACAACGGTTGTGGAGTAAAGACCGCCCATAATGAAAGAGCCGATTCCGAGAGGAAGTGTAAGAAGAATAAGGATACCTGAGATTATAGCATTTTCGATGTAGATAAATACGGGACCTATGAATGTAAAAATAAGGAGGCGGTTACAACGAGGCTCACAAGGGGAGTTACGAAAAGGTCGATTATTTCGGGAACCACCTTGTGCAGACGTTTTTCAATGTTTGCAAGTATAAGGGATGCTATAACTATGGGGATAACGTGACCCTGATAGCCTACCATATGAACATCGTAAAGGCCGAATATACTGAAAGACTGGGCGTAGCCCTCAGTAGCTGCCGTATAGGCGTTCTGGAGATTTGTGTGAATAAGGAACATTGCCAAAACCGCACCCAAATAGGGGTTTCCGCCGAAAGTTCTTGTTGCGGAAAAACCTATTAAAATGGGCAGGAATGTAAAGGCGGCGCTGCTTAAGAGAGAGATAATTTGGAAAACGTAGCCGTTTGTGTTGATGGCTATAAAGCCGTTGTTGTTCATAAATGTCAGGGCTTCCGTAAGACCCATTATAAGACCGCAGGCAACGATTGCCGGGATTATGGGTACAAAAACGTCGCCTAAAGTTCTTATAAGACGCATGAAAATGTTTGCTTTTGCGGCGGCCTGCTGTTTAACCTCTGAGGCAGAAGCGACGGATATGCCTGCGAGCTGAATAAATTCATCGTAAACCTTGTCTACCGTGCCTGTTCCGAAGATAACCTGAAGCTGGCCGGAGGCTATGAAACAGCCCTTTACGCCGTCAATTTCTTCTATATCTTCCTTTTTGATTATGTTGTTGTCCGCTACAACAAGTCTTAAACGTGTTGCGCAGTGTGCGGCTGAAACTATGTTTTCCCTGCCGCCTATTTTTTCTATAACCTGTTCTGCTGATTTTCTGTAATCCATGTGATGACCCCCTGTGTAAAATTTATTTTTGATGGCTTGGATTGGTTTTAACTTTAAGTGTCGGCGAAGATGAACCATTATAGACGCTTGCAAGCTTTATCTGAAATCGGTTTCATATCTTGAATTTATTATAGCCTATTTTAACCCCTTTTGTAAATCCGCATTTTTTACAAAGCTCAAAAATTTTTTAGTATATTTTAAACAAAAATATGAAAAAGTTTTCACATTCATTTCACATTAAAAAACCGTCGGCTGTGAATCTTGACAGAGCGGCGGTTTTATGGGTCAGTCGCTTTTCTTTGTGCTTTCTCTTTCCGTAATTTTATAGCCCAGACGAAGCTGTTTAAATGTTTTTTCGCCGCTTAAAAGGTCTAAGAGAAGCTTACAGGCCTCTTCTCCTGCCGTTTCGTAATAGAGCTTTACGGTTGAAAGGGCAGGGGTGACAATTTCGGACATCTGAGTATTTCCTACGCCTATTATTTTTATATCCTCGGGAACGGATAGCCCCAGCTCCTTTATTGCTCTCATCGCCCCTACGGCAAGGTTGTCCGTTGCACAGAAAACCCCCTCTATACGGTTTCCGCTTTCCAAAATTTCCCTCATTCTCGCAGTGCCTGAGCCTAAGTTAAAGGTTCCCTCTTTCATTATAACAGGGTCCAGGGTGATTCCGTTGTCCGTGAGAGCCTTTATATAGCCGTCGTAACGGTTCTGTCCTGCGGATTTATCCTTTTTCGTAACGCCTATGTAGGCTATTTTTCGGCAGCCCCTGTCGATTAAGTGACAAACGGCATAGTAGGCTCCGTGGAAGTCGTCGTTATATACACAGGGGAAGCTATCAGCATACTGTGACAGAACCACAAGGGGCTTGCCTATTTTTTTCATAGCCTTATAGTGGGCGGAAGTTAAAATCGTAGCCGTCAGAATAACTCCGTCTACATTTCCCGTTTTAAAAATATTCAGGTAGTCAACTTCTTTTTCATATATGTTGTCGGTGTTTGCCAAAATAAGGCTGTACTTTGACCCCTCTAAGGCCTTTGTTATGCCGTTTACCATTTTTGATATGGATTCGGAGCTTATTTTGGGAACAATAACCCCTATTATAAAGTTTTTCTTTGTTCTCAGACTTTGAGCCGAGGAGGAGGGGCTGTAGCCCGTTTCGGCTATAACCTGTTCTATTTTTTCTTTTTTTTCTTTGCTTAAATAGCCGCCGTTAAAATAGCGTGAAACGGCCGCCGGAGAAACACCGGCCATAGCCGCAACTTCTGAAATTTTCATTGGTACTGCTCCTTTTATCCGCCTATCATTCCATCAGCCCACTTTGCAAGGTCGGCCTTTTTTAATTTTCCGTTTAACATTCTGCCGTCAATTATCTCCGCCGAAGCAGGCAGGCTCTTTTTTAATACCTCCGCCGTTTTGCCCAAGCCGCTGCTGCCGGAGGTGGCGAAAAGTATAATTTTCTTTCCGCTGAAATCATAGCTTTCGAGAAAGGTATTGATAATTGTGGGTGCAACGTACCACCAAATAGGAAAGCCTAAGAAAATAACATCGTAGTCCGCCATATTATCGAGTCTTTCCGCTATTTCGGGACGTGAAGCAGGGTTGGACATTTCAACGGAACTTCTGGACTTTTTGTTCATCCAGTTTAAGTCCGCCTTTGTATAGGGAACAGCCGGTTTGATTTCAAAAATATCGGAACCTACAGCTTCCGCCAAAGTTTTAGCCACTTTTTCCGTGACGCCGCTTGCTGAAAAATATGCCGTTAATATTTTCATATTAAATTACCTCCTGTCTTTAGATTTATTCTTTTAATTATATTATAAGACCTAAACCCCTCTTTAGGCAATACCCAAAATTAATTTATGCGAAGAAAAACCCGGCTTCCGAAGAACCGGGCTTTATATATTTCAGAATTTCAGTATTTCAGGCTTTAAGAGCAGCTTCCTGTTCTTTTTGAATATCCTCGTGGAGGGAAAGCATAGGCTTCACGTCTTTTTTGCGTATGTTTCTGTCAACATAGCTCTTTGTGCATTTGTAAACTATGGGAGAAAGCACGAGTACGCCTATAAGGTTGGGAAGCATCATAAGACCGTTGAAAGTGTCGGATAAATCCCAGGCTAAGTTTTCGCCCATAACGGCACCGCCTAAAATAGCGACTACGAAAATTACCTTATATATAATTGTTGCGCTTGTTCCGAAAAGATATTCAAAGGCCTTTGTTCCGTAGTGGCTCCAGCCTAAACAGGTTGAAAAAGCAAACAGAAGAAGCGCCAAAGCTATAAAGGCCGTACCTATCTGACCGAAAGTGTTTCCGAAAGCAAGGCCTACAAGGGAGCCTGTGTTGTTTGCTTCTATGGCAAGGGCACCTGTGTCAAGGTTAATAAGACCTGAGGTTAAAATCGTAAAGGCTGTCAGCGTGCAGACGATTATGGTGTCGGCGAAAACCTCGAAAATACCCCACATACCCTGCATAACGGGTTCCTTTACGTTTGAGTTTGAGTGAACCATAACAGAGGAGCCGAGACCGGCCTCGTTTGAGAAAACCCCTCTCTTCATACCCATCTGAACCGCCATCTTAACTCCCGAGCCTACAATTCCTCCGGCAACGGCCTGTAAGCCGAAAGCACCCTTGAAGATTGAAACAAAAGCCGGGATTATGTTTCCCGCGTGAAGAATACATATAAAAATGGCTCCTATTATGTATAAAATTACCATAAAGGGCACAAGCTTTTCCGTGACGGAAGCAATTCTCTTAATTCCGCCTATAATAACTAGGCTTGAAATTATTAAGAGTACAAAGCCCGTTAAAAGCTTGGGAACGCTGAAAGCATCATACATATTTGTGGCGATTGTGTTAATCTGCGTCATATTGCCTATGCCGAAAGAGGCCAAAAGACAGAATACAGAGAATATAACGGCCAAAACAGAGCCTATAACCTTACAGTTCTTTTTGGAGCCTAAGCCGTAGCGCAGGTAATACATAGCGCCGCCGCTCCACTCGCCGTCTTTGTTTTTGATTCTGTAGAGAATACCCAAAACGTTTTCGGAGTAGTTTGTCATCATTCCGAAAAAGGCTATAACCCACATCCAGAAAACAGCCCCCGGGCCGCCTGTTACTATAGCTGAGGCTACACCGGCTATGTTTCCCGTGCCTACCGTTGCGGCAAGAGCAGTACAGAGACTCTGAAACTGGGAAATTTGCTTGTCTTTTGTGTGTTTTGTTACGTTCTTGTCCTTAAAAATTGCTCCTACGGTATTGACTGTCCAGTGTTTAAAGTGCGAAATCTGGAAAAACTTTGTAAGCAATGTCATAAGGACGCCTACAAAGCCCAAAAGTATAAGAGCCGGCCAGCCCCAGACAAGACTGTTGACATAGTTGTTTACATTAGTTACAACTTCCAAAAAATGTTCCATAATATTTACTCTCCTTAGATATGTAGTAGTGATATAAAGATATAAACTGTTTTGACACAAAATAAGTGTCCTACTTATTATAGCACAAATTTTTATTTTTGCAACATATTTTTTAAGATATAACAGTACGGGGTGACATAACAAAAAAGCCATAGCCAAATAGAAAAAATATTATAGAAAATACCTTTGAAAAAAATAATTTTTCTATTGAAAACCTCAGTGATTTGGTATAAAATAGTATAAGGCAGTATTTACTTTTCTTTAAGGAATGATTTAAGGAGTTTATATATATGAGAGGAAAAAACAGCATTGTATTTATTTTGGTTATGATTTCCGGCCTTATTATAGGGGGCTTTATAGGCTCCGCCGCTTCGGGAATCCCGGCTTTAAGCTTTTTAAATTACGGTCAGGAGATAGGCCTTACTTCGCCCCTTGTTTTGGATATTGTTATTTTAAAGCTCCAGCTTGGCTTTACATTAAAGTTTACAATAGCAGGCATAATAGGTATGGCCATATCGATATTTATATACAGAAAGCTGTGGTAATATGAAATTTATTTTGGCATCGGCCTCCCCCAGACGGCAGGAGCTTTTAAAGACCTTAGGCTTAAGCTTTGAAATATGCCCCTCAAATATAGAGGAAAAAATTAATAAAAACGCTTCCTTTTCACAGGTCTGTACTTCTTTGGCCGACGCAAAGGCAGGGGACGTTTTAAAAAAATATTCGGGCATAGACGAAGCGGCTGTTTTGGGAGCAGACACAATAGTTGTTTTAAATAATGAAATTTTAGGCAAACCTAAGAATAAAGATGACGCTTTCAGAATGTTATCCGCTCTTTCCGGCAGGAACCACTTTGTCTATACGGGCTGCGCTCTTTTCGTCAAAAGGGGAGATGAGGTTATAACAAAAACCTTTTCCGACAAAACCGAGGTGTTTATGTCGGAGATGACGGATAACGAAATTCGGGACTATATATCCACGGGAGAGCCTATGGATAAAGCCGGCGCCTACGGTATTCAGGGCATAGGGGCACGCTTTATAGAGAAAATCAACGGAAACTATCAAACGGTTGTAGGCCTTAACACCTGTTTGTTATATAAGGCTTTAAAGGAATTAAACGTAATATAAATAGGAAGAAGAAATCGACTTGATTTGGGAGGTAAAAAATAATGTTTACTAAAGACATGGGAATAGATTTGGGAACCGCCAACACTTTGGTTTTTTTAAGAGGAAAGGGAATCGTAGTAAACGAGCCCTCTGTTGTTGCTATAAATACGGAATCGAAAGAGGTTCTTGCGGTAGGGGACGAGGCAAAGGAAATGATAGGAAGAACCCCGGGAAGCATAATAGCCATTCGCCCTATGAAGGACGGAGTAATAGCGGATTTTGAAATAACTCAGGCAATGCTTAGATATTTTATAGGAAAGGCCTATAAAAACACGCTTTTCGGCCCTAAGCCCAGAATAGTTATATGCGTTCCGTCGGGAGTGACGGAGGTTGAAAAAAGGGCGGTTATAGAGGCGGCTCTGGCGGCAGGGGCAAAGGACAGGTATGTCTATCTTGTAGAGGAGCCTATGGCGGCGGCTATAGGAGCAGGGCTTCACGTTGAAGAGCCTGCCGGAAATATGGTTGTGGATATAGGCGGCGGAACAAGCGAGGTTGCGGTTATATCCTTAGGGGGAATAGTTACGGCCATTTCCGAGAGAATAGCAGGCGATGCTTTCGATCAGGCCATAGCTGCCTATGTAAAGGAGCAGTTTAAGCTTGCCATAGGCGACAGAACCGCCGAGGACATTAAGCTTAACATAGGCTGTGCTTACCTCGACGACGATTCTGAAATTTTGGCTATGGAAATAAGAGGCAGAGACTTAATTATGGGTCTGCCCAAAAATATAGAAGTGACTTCGGAGGATATTTTAAAGGCTCTCGAAAGTCCCGTTTCAAAAATAATAACGGCTATTAAAACCACCTTGGAGAAAACTCCCCCAGAGCTTTCGGCGGATATTATAGAGGTCGGAATTTATTTAACAGGCGGCGGCGCCCTTTTAAGAGGTTTAGACAAGCTTGCTTCCCTTGAAACGGGTATGCCCGTTCATATAGCCGAAGAACCCCTTAACTGTGTGGCAAACGGCACGGGAGCGGTTTTGGAGCATATAGACACGCTTAAAAATGTCCTTATTACACCCCATAAGCTGAGAATGTAAAAAGGTTCGGTGGTTTAGAATGAGTTTTTTTGACAGACACAAAAAATCCTTTTTTCTGCTTTTTTGTATAATATGTCTTATTCTTGCAGGCCTTACCACAAACCGCTTTGCTCCCTCGGTTTTTGAAAAATCCTTCGGGCTTGTTTTAACACCGATTCAGGGTGCCGTATATTCCGTGGGAGACTGGATTTCCGCAAGGTTTAGGGCTGTTACGAACGCCAATGCCTTAATAGACGAAAATGCGGAGCTTGAATATGAAATAGAAGAGCTTAAGCTTGACAATTCAAGAATCGCTCTTCTTGAAGAAGAAAACAAAAGACTTACGGAGCTTTTGGAGCTTACGGAAAAACATAAGGCCTATGAAACAACGGGAGCGAGAATTATAGGGAAAGACCCGGGAAACTGGTACGATATTTTTATAATAGACAAGGGTTCCTCCGACGGACTTAAGCAAAATATGGTTGTTATATCCGAGGGAGGCCTTGTGGGCAGAATAAGAGAGTGCGGCTATAACTATTCACAGGTTGTTTCAATAATAGACGACTCAGACGCCGTAAGCGCCGTATCCCCCAGGACGGGCGACACGGGCTATGTAAAGGGAGATCTTAACAACAAGGGTATGTGTAAAATGGAGCTTATAGACATAAGCTCGAAAATAACCGAGGGGGACGAAATAACAACCTCACGGTTCAGTTCTGTTTACCCCGAGGGCATATCAATAGGAAGAGTAATGAGTATAGAAAACGCTTCCGACACCTCAACAAAAACAGCAGTTATAGAGCCGGGGGTGGATTTTAAACACCTTGACAGCGTTTTAATAATAACCTCCGATACGGAAACATCGGTGGAAACGGTAAATGAAAGTGAAACGGCTTCCGAGGAAACTTCCGAAGAAGCGGAAAACGAGGAAAATGAAGAAAACGAAGAAGATGAGGAGCAAAATTGAGATATTTTAAATATGTTATTTATTTTATAATAATTCTTATAAATTTTATACTTCAAACCACTGTGTTCGGGGCTGTTTCCATTATAGGCATAAAGCCCAACACGGCTCTTATAATTGTGGTTTCCATAGCCTTTATACAGGGGGAGCTTGACGGTATTTTAACAGGTCTCTTCGCAGGATTTTTGCAGGATTCTTTTTTTTCCCTTTATTTGGGCTGTCACATTTTTATATATGTGTCCGCCGCCTTTGTCTGCGGATACTGCTTTAAGGCCTTTTATAAGGAGAGCTTTTTGCTGCCCATTGCTTTGGCGGCGGCGGCTGACTTATATTCCTCCCTTGTGTTCTATGTCTTTAACATACTTTTAAGGGGATATTTTAACATTTTGGGCTTTATAACCTCCGTTATTCTGCCTGAGCTTGTTTATACTATGCTTATTTCTGCCTTTCTCTACAGGCTTATATTTTACATTATGGAAATTATAAACAGTCATTCCGGCTATAGCCGAAGATTGTTTTAGCTGTTTCGGCTGAGGTGTGGAAAATGCTTGAATATATAAAAAAATTTATAGGCTCACCGGCCTTTCGCCCGGCTTTTGTTCTCTGCGGAACCTTTATGCTTTTCGTGATTTTGGCCTGCCGTCTTTACAGCCTTCAAATTTTAAACGGCGACTATTACAATACACAGATTCAGGGCACCACAATAAAGGAAATTTCCGTGACAGCCCCCAGAGGGAATATTTATGACTCCTTAGGCAGACCTCTGGCAACGAATTTTTCCTCATGGACGGTAAATCTTGACGCAAGCGTTACCGTTGACAATCTTAACGAGGTAATTTACGGCCTTATAGGTGTTTTGGAGCAAAACGGAGAGGAAATAGAGGACGATTTTCCGATTTCCGAGGAAAAGCCTTACACCTTTCTCCTTGACGGCTCCGAAACCAGGGAAAAACGTTGGAAAAGAGATATGAGCCTTGACGAGGGGCTTAATGCCTCAGAGTGCTTTTATGCTCTGAGAGATTCATTTGACATAGACCCCTCTCTAAGCGACGGGGAAGCGAGAAAAATACTCTCCTTAAGGAGCAAGCTATACAGACAGCGCTATTCAAAATATGTCCCCGTTGTGGTTTCAAAGGACATTTCTCAGGAAACAATATCCTATTTGGAGGAAAATTTATCTAACTTCCCGAGCGTATATATAGACGCCGAATCCTTAAGGGAATACCCCGAGGGGGAGCTTTTTTCACATATTTTGGGCTATATAAGAACCATATCCGACACGCAGCTTGAAGAATATGAACAGTACGGCTATACCTTAAACGATATTATAGGTCAGGACGGCATAGAAAAGGCCTTTGAGCTGGAGCTTAACGGCACAGACGGTACGGAGCTTGTGGAGGTGGACAGTGTAGGGCGGAGAATTTCAACCTATACGGAAGGCTCTGTTGCTCCCGTTCCGGGGAACAATGTCTTTCTTACCCTTGACGCAGAGCTTCAAAGGGGAGCCTATGAGGATTTAAAGGAGGTTCTTGCAAACACTCTTATAAGCCGTCTGACGGGAAACAGCGAGGACTACACCTTTAACATAACGGAAATGGGGGAGGCTATGGTTGAGGGCGGCTCGGTCAACATAGAGGGTCTGCTTGAAGCGGAGGGCGGCTATTGCTTACAGCTTGGGAATTTTATCCGCAGTGCCGATGCGGCGGCTGCCGAGGACAGCGAGAGGGCGGCTGAAATTCTCTCCGATGCCATATCCGTAGGAGATGTTACCGTAAGAGAGGTTCTGCTCTGTATGTTTGAACAGGGCGCTTTGGATATAACAAGCAGTTGGTATGAGAGCCTTGAAAACGGCGAAATAAGTGCCACAGCGGCTGTAGTGGGTATGCTGGGAGACGGAACAATGGAGCCGTCTCAGACGAAGATGGATCCCTGCACAGGCTCCGTTGTGGTAAGCGATGTAAATACAGGGGATATTTTGGTTTCCGTTTCCTATCCCTCCTATGATAACAACGAGCTTGTAAATAATTTTAACAATGAATACTACAATATGCTGAGGAATGACTCTTCCACGCCCCTTGTAAACAGACCCTTTACGGAACCCAGAGCCCCCGGCTCCACCTTTAAGATGATAACACTGTTTGCAGGGCTTGAAGAGGGTATTATAACGAGGAACCAGACTATATATGACGAGGGAACCTTTACAAAGGCGGGGCTGCCCTATGCACGTTGTTGGATAAACAGCGGAAACGGTTCCCACGGCTCTGTAAATCCCGTCAGGGCTTTGGAGGTTTCCTGCAATTATTTCTTCTATGAGCTGAGCTACAGAATGGGAAATGCCCGAAACGGCACAACGGAGCAGGGCATAGCCACTCTTAACAGCTATATGGAGAAATTCGGTTTAAACAGCCCCACAGGGGTGGAAATATATGAGCTTTACGACTCAAGAGGCAGCTACCCCACAAACCTTTCCTCTCCGGAATATAAAAAATATATATATGAACAGCGTTACCCCGACGCTGACGAGTCGGAGTCAAACTGGTATGACGGCGACACCATAAGAACCGCCATAGGCCAGTCCTACAACAACTATACAAACGCCACCCTTAATAAATATGTGGCCACTGTGGCAAACGGCGGCAAACGCTATTCCCTCCATTTCCTTGACAAGGTGACAAATTATGATGACAGCGAGGAAATTTACACATATACCCCCAACTTAGAGCTTGATTTAGAGCTTGACCCTGAAAACGTTGAAACAGTTCACAGAGGTATGTATCAGGTAGGCCACGGCTCAAGCGGAACCTTAAGAGGCTATTTTTCAAGCTATGAGGTTCCCGTTGCCGTAAAATCCGGAACGGCTCAGGAATCCACAAGCAGGGCGGAGCATACAATCTTCGTGGGCTATGCCCCCTATGACGACCCTAAGATTTCCGTTTCCATTATAATACCCTTCGGAAATGACTCGGAAACGGGTCCGGCTCCTAATTTGGCTAAAAAAATAATAAGCCGCTATATGAATTTGGAGTCTGCTTCACAGAAAGAGTATTATAATACGCTGACGAGATGACGGTTTTGGAGCAAAGCTGTCTCTATGTAATAAAGCTGTCCTTATTTGCGATTTATTTATAGTGAAACATCGGGGGTTTTCTGTTAAAATAGTTTATATAAGCAATCGGCAATCAGGGGGTTGCTTTAGAGACAAAACATTTAGGAGGAAAGAATATGGGTAAGGTTATAGTTGTAACATCGGGAAAGGGCGGCGTAGGAAAGACTACCACCTCCGCAAATATAGGGACGGGCTTGGCGGAATCAGGGAAGAAGGTTCTTCTTATAGACGCTGACATAGGCCTTAGAAATTTAGACGTTATTGTGGGTATGGAGGACAGGATTATTTACGATTTAATAGATGTAACGGACGGAAGCTGCCGTTTAAGCGAGGCTGTAATAACCGACAGGAAATATGAAAACCTGTCACTTCTTCCGGCGGCTCAGACGAAAGACAAAACCGCCGTTACTCCGGAGCAGATGGCTAAGCTTTGCGGCGAGCTTAAGGAAACCTACGACTATGTTATAATAGACTGTCCGGCAGGCATAGAACAGGGCTTCCAAAACGCCGTAGCAGGGGCGGATATGGCCGTTGTGGTGACTGTACCCGAGGTTTCCGCCGTAAGAGACGCCGACAGAATAATAGGGCTTTTAGCCAAAAGCGGCATAAAGGAGCCTAAGCTTATTTTAAACAGGGTCAGGCCTGAAATGACGAAAAGCGGCGATATGCTGAGTATCGGGGACATAAAGGAGATTTTAGGCATAGAGGCCATAGGGGTTATACCCGACGAGGCGGCTGTTATAATTTCCTCAAATAAGGGCATACCTGTTGTATTAGACCCCGACTCAACCGCCGGAGCGGCATATAAAAATATTGTAAGGAGAATAACCGGAGAGGAAGTCCCCTTTATAGATCTTGACAAAAAGAAAAAGGCGGGGCTTTTTGCCCGGTTAAAAAGAATTTTTGCATAAAAGGAGCCTTGAGCTATGTTAAAATTATTTCCTAAGAAATCCGATTCAAGGGATATTGCCGTTGAAAGGCTTAACAGAGCTATCCTAAAGGACAGGACAAGCTGTTCATATGAAATGATTGAGGGGCTTGGGAACGATATACTGTCGGCAATTTCAAATTATATGGAGGTTGACAGAGACAGGGCGGACATACATATATCCCGTTCGGAGGAGGGCGAAAAGCCCGTTCTGTATGCCGAAATTCCCATTATAACACTTTATAACAATGTTTAACGAAGGTAAAAAATATGTATACGAGAAATACCCATTCCTTTGATTTTCTGCTTGTTTTGTTGGTTGCCGCCCTTGCAGGCTGCGGCATAGTGGCAATAAGCAGCGCAACACAAACGAATATATACGGCTTGCAGGGGGAAACGGTCAGCCAGATAATATGGTTTGCAACAGGCCTTATACTTATGGTTATAGCCGCCTTTATCGACTATCACCTAATATGCAATCTTTGGATACCTATTTATATACTGAATTCAGCTCTTTTGGTTATTGTTTTGATTTTCGGAAGCGGCGACGGTGTGTCAAGATGGATATTCGGGCTTCAGCCTTCGGAATTTGCCAAAATTTTTATTATAATTTGTTTAGCGAAATTTATTGACAAATCGGCGGAAAAAATTGATAATATAAGTGTGTTGTTTTTTGCGGGCGTAATGACGGCGGTGCCCTTTATGCTCATAAAAATGCAGCCTTCTCTCTCGGCCGGTATGGTTATACTTGCCATAGCTTTAATTATGGTTTTCTGCGGAGGTATTAACAAAACCTATATATTTAT
Source organism: Clostridiales bacterium (assembly GCA_021201395.1). GTDB lineage: Bacteria > Bacillota > Clostridia > Lachnospirales > CAG-274 > JAJQCI01. The sequence continues at coordinate 14,288 of JAJQFB010000002.1, forward strand.
ATGCTTAGGTATCGTTATTCCCATAGCCGTAATTTTATTTATAGATGTACTGTCTGAGGATCACATAATTTTAAGCAGGTTCCTTGACGATTACCAAATCACAAGGCTTGTTTCTTTCCTCTCAACAGACGCCGCAAGCACCGACCCGACGCTTTATCAAACCAAAAATTCTATTTGGGCCATAGGCTCCGGCGGGCTCAGAGGGAAAGGGCTTTACAACGGAACAATAAACCAGCTTAATTACCTGCCTGAATCCCATAACGACTTTATTTTTTCCGTTATAGGAGAGGAATTCGGTTTTATAGGCTGTATAGGCATCTTAGTCCTGCTTTTTTTGATAATTTCAAAGTGTATTTTTATGGGAATAAATGCCGTTGATAATTTAGGGAGGCTTTTGGCCTGTGGGGTTGCAGGTATGATAGCTTTCCAAGCCTTTGTCAATGTAGGCGTGGCGACGGGGGTTTTGCCCAACACCGGTATGCCCCTGCCCTTTGTAAGCTACGGGGGCAGTTCCCTCTGGGTTAATATGATTGGCATAGGTCTGGTACTCAATGTGGGGATGAATAAACAAAAATCAATATTTGAGGGGTGATTTAATTTGAACATCGCATTAGTAGCACACGACAACAAAAAAATTTTAATGGAAAATCTGTGTATAGCCTACAGACATATTCTCTGTAAGCATACCTTATTCGCAACGGGTACGACGGGCACTCTTGTGGAGGAAGCGGCGAATTTACAGGTAAACAAATATCTTGCGGGTCATTTGGGAGGAGAGGAGCAGCTTTCCGCCCAGATTTCAAGCAATGATACAGATATGGTTATTTTCCTGAGAGATCCGGTTGCACCTAAAAACTATGAGCCGGATATACATAGTGCTCTCAGACTCTGCGATATGCACAATATTCCCGTTGCTACAAACTTGGCTACGGCGGAGATTCTTCTTTTGGCTCTCGACCGGGGCGACCTTGACTGGAGAAATATTGTAAGATAATGATATTGTATTATGCTTTTATAAATATATTTCTTTTTATATTAATGGGAATCGATAAATACAAAGCGATTCACCGTAAATGGAGAATACCTGAAGCCTCTCTTTTCGTTTTGGCTTTTTTGGGAGGCCCTGTGGGAGGTTTTATCGGTATGTTCATTTTCAGGCACAAAATAAGGAAGCCTAAGTTTTACTTCCTGTTTACACTTGCCTTTCTTCTTCATCTGTGTCTGCTGCTAAATTACATAAGACTCCTCGGAACGGTTTTGATTTTAAGATGATAACATTTTCAAAAGCTTTTCGGTTTATTTTTCAGATAGTTTATATAAAAAAGAGAGCGGGATTTTCCACTCTCTTTTTTATATAAGTATTTATTATATCCGCATTGTATTAATGTCTTTTGTTTTCGGCAGTTCTGCGGTATTCATTAATTGAGGGCTTCCTTAATGAGCTTAAAGTTTTCCTTGTTTGTTTTATAGAGCCTGCGGAAAACGGGATAAAATTTTTTATAGGCTTCGGTGTTTTCGGAGGGGTTTATTTCTCTTACAACCTTTACCTTGCCGCCGTTTGCTCCTTCAAAGTCAGCCGCTGCTCCGGAGCCCACAAGGGCTATAAGAGCCGCACCGTAGGAGGGGCCTTCGGAGATATTCAAAACCTTAAGAGGCTTGTTCAGTATATCCGAACAAATCTGACCCCAGAGCTTCGATTTTGCGCCGCCGCCGGTTATAAAAATTTCATCGAGGCTTGTAAACTTTATAACCTCCTCATACATATCTTTCACGGCATAGCCTACCCCCTCCATAACGGAGCGGATAATATTTCCTTTTTCACAGCCCCCGAAGATGCCTATAAAAGCTCCCTTGGCGTCAGGGTCGTTATGGGGCGAGCGTTCGCCGAAAAGATAGGGCAGGAAGAAAAGGCCGCCGCTGCCTGCCGGGGCAGCTTCCGCCAGGACGTTTAAATCGTCAAAGGAAAGGTTCTCGAAAAATGTTCTTTTTGTCCAGTTAAGAGCCTCTCCTGCACAGAGCATACAGCCCATAGCGTAGCGGCTGTTTGGGGCTGAGTAGTTAAAAAGATGAACGCCGCCGGTTACCTCGGAGTTTATTTCCCCTACATAGCCTATAACCGTGCCGCTGGTGCCTATGCTTATTACGCCCTGACCTTCCTTTACAACTCCGTTTCCTATAGCGGCGCAGCTGTTGTCGGCGCCTCCCGATATAACCTTACAGCCCGGTTCAAGCCCCAGTTCCTTACAGAGCTCCGGCTTAACCTCTCCCACAAGGCCTGTTGAGGGTATAACCTCCGGCAGAATTTCGGGGGAAAGGTCTGTTTTTTTACACAGCTCTGTTGACCAACGTGTGTTTTTAACATCAAAGAGCAGGGTTCCGGCCGCATCGGAAACGTCTGTTTTTATATTGCCGCTTAACATAAAATTTATGTAGTCCTTAGGCATTATAACCTTGTTTACTTTAGCGTAGTTTTCCGGCTCGTTTTCCTTAAGCCATAAAATTTTGGGAAGAGTAAAGCCCTCTAAAGCCGAATTACAGGTCATATCAAGAAGCTCTTTGACCCCCCCGGCCATTTCGACTATTTCCTTTGTCTGGGCTGTTGTTCTTGTGTCGTTCCACAATATGGCCGGACGTATTACCTCATTACTGCCGTCTAAAAAAACAGACGAGTGCATCTGGCCCGAAACCGCCGTTGCGGTTATATTGCCTTTGGCTTCGGGGTTTTTATCCGTAAGCTCTTTTAAGGCCTTAAGAGTATTTTCCCACCAAACCTCAGGCTTTTGTTCAACTCTGCCGCCGGAGTAAAAATCAGGGGTGTAGCCTGCCTGTGCGGAGGAAACTATGTGTCCGTCGTGACCTACAAGCAGGGTCTTTACACCGCTTGTTCCCAAATCTATTCCTATTACATACTTCATAAAAATGCCTCCCTTATGTTTTTATTTATGCCTATTCAGAGGGCACAAGATTTTCTATTGCCTTAAGCTCCTGGGCTATAATGCTTTTGGGGGTTATGACACAAACCATATTGTGGGTGTTTACCCCTACAAAGCTTCCCGTAAAGGCTTTGCTGTTTGAAAGAGTTATTTTAACCGACATTCCCCTCCGAAAAGTTATGCCCTTATACTCTATTACCTCTATGGGAAAAAGCTTGTGGCACCTTTCTATAATTTCCTTTGTTTCATAGAGCCTTGCGGTTATAACAGGCATAACCCTCATCATTCTGCGGAATTTTATAAAGCTTAAAATCACCCACGTAAAAAGCAGTGAAATAAAGGCACTGTAAAAAATGTTTTGTATGTTTATTATAAACATATACTTTCCTATGTTTAAAACATATCCGCTCAATTTAATTCACCTCCGCAGAGCCAGGCGTCCATAAAGTGTTTGGCTGTTCTTCCGGAGCGGCCTCCGGCTGAAAGCTCATAGGCGTTTGCCGCTTTTATAAGATTTTCGTCCGCTTCTATTCCCTTTTCAGCTGCAATGCCCCTTACTATTTCAATATATTCCTTGGGGCTCGGGAGGAGGAAAGTAAGCTTAAGGCCGAATCTGTCGGAGAGGGAAACCTTTTCGTTAAGCTGATCCATAGTGTGGATTTCGCCCCTCTGGGACATATCCCCTCTGTCCTCCCATTTTTCGGCTATAATATGCCTGCGGTTTGAGGTAACATAGAATATAACGTTTGAGGGCTTGGCCTCTGCACTTCCCTCTAAAACGCTCTTTAAGTATTTGTACGATGAATCGTCTGCTTCAAAGGATAAATCGTCTATAAAAATTATGAATTTAAAGCCCCGTTCCGAAAGCTTGGGCATAAGCTCCGGCAGGAAGTGGAGCTTGTCTTTTGAAACCTCTATAAGCCGCAGCCCCCGGTCCTTATACATATTTATAAGAGCCTTAACAGAGGAGGATTTTCCCGTTCCCCTTGCCCCCGTAAGCAGGGCGTTTCTGGCAGGCTTTCCGCTTAAAAAGGCAAGGGTGTTTGCCTTAAGCTCTTCAAACTGGTATTTGTAGCAGAAAAGACTTTCAAAGGTTATGGGGTCGAAGCCTTTAACGGGAACAACCTTTCCCTCTCTGTTAAGACGGAAACCCCTGTAAAGAGACAGTTCTCCGCAGCCTCTTTTACTGTAAAATTCCGCAAGACGGCAGGTTAAGTCCTCAGGGGATTTAAAGCCCAAAAATTCCTCTGTTATATCCTCCTTGCAGGGGATAAGGGGAGTATAGTCCTTAAAAAACTCTTTACCCTCATATTCTCTGTATTCCTCCAAAAGCTCCGCCGTTTCGTGACAGGCAAGCCTGTAAAGGCCTGAATCTTCTTTCATAAGGCCTCTTTCACAGCTTAGTGAAAATATATTTTCAGAGGTTATAAGCTCATAGATTACATACTTTAAAACAATGTCGCCCGAAAAGCCGAATTTCTCGGCAAACTCCGCAAAGTTTACCATTTCAAGCTCCTTAAGGTTATAAATGTACACTTTTACTTCCCCCTCTTAAACGTTAAATCTGAAAAGGACAACATCTCCGTCTTTAAAGACATAGTCTTTTCCCTCGCTTCTGTAAAGGCCTGCTTCCTTTGCGGCTGTTACGGAACCCAGTCTTACAAGGTCGTCATATGTAACGACCTCAGCCCTTATAAAGCCCTTTTCAAAATCGGAGTGAATTTTTCCGGCTGCCTTGGGGGCTTTTGTTCCCTCTTTGATTGTCCAGGCACGGCACTCCTTTTCGCCGGCGGTTAAATAGCTCATAAGCCCCAAAAGCTTATAGCTTGCGGCAATAAGCCTGTCAAGGCCGCTTTCTTTAAGACCCAGTTCCTCTAAAAACTCCGCCTTTTCCTCAGGCTCCAGCCCGGCTATTTCCTCCTCTATTTTGGCGCAGATTACAAAAACGCCGTCACCTGTTTCCTCTGCATGAACCTTTACGGCCTTTGTGTATTCGTTTTCGCCGCCCTCTAAAAGGCAGTCCTCGTCTACGTTTGCCGCATAGAGAACGGGCTTAAGGGTTAAAAGATTAAGACTTTCGGCTATTTCGGTCTCTTCTTCGTCTGAAAAATCAAGGGTTCTCGGAGATATGCCCTCCTGTAAGGCGGCCTGAATTTTCTTTAAAACCTCAGCCTCTTTTTTAAGGGACTTGTCGCTCATAGACTGTTTAACAACCTTTGAAAGCCGCCTTTCTATTATTTCAAGGTCTGAAAGCATAAGCTCCATATCTATGGTGTCTATGTCGGCTATAGGGTCAACTTTCGCCTCTACGTGAATAATGTTTGAGTCCTCAAAGCACCTTACAACGTGAACAACGGCGTCAACCTCACGGATATGGGAAAGAAATTTGTTTCCTAAGCCTTCGCCCTTTGAAGCCCCTTTGACAAGGCCTGCAATATCCACAAATTCTATAACCGCAGGTGTTATCTTTTTCGTTTTATACATCTCTCCCAGAACGTCGAGCCTCTTGTCGGGAACGGCAACGACCCCTACGTTCGGGTCAATCGTACAGAAGGGGTAGTTAGCCGCTTCCGCACCGCCTCCGGCAAGGGAATTAAACAGCGTACTCTTTCCCACGTTCGGAAGCCCTACAATACCTAATTTCATATAAATTTTCCTTTCATCTAAAATATAAAACGGCATTACAATTAATGCCACTTTATATGGCTTTTATAAGCAATTATGAATTTTTTCCCGCAATAAAGCCCATAAGCAGACCGTTAATGAAAACTGCCCCTATAGCTGCGCACAAAACCGCAACAACCTTTGACTTGTCTTTTTTGGGAATAACAACACAGTTTTTCTTAGGGTCTTCCTTGACTTCCTTTGCCTTGTTTCTGTAATGTACTCTTGCTCTTGCCATTTTAAAAAATGCCTCCTTTTTTATTATATACGGAATTTTACCGCTTTGTTTTGTTTCCAAATGAATTTTCAACTTTTATTTTATTATATCACATAGTTTTTCTTTTTAAAAGAGATTTTATGAAATTTTTTCAAATTTTTATGGAAAAATCTTCTGAAGTGGTTTATACTATATGGAGAAAGGAAAGAATTTACGGAATATGGGAGGTAAGCTATGTATAAAAGGATAAAAAGAGAGGATATATTTAAGGGCAGGATTATAGATGTAAAGGTGGATACGGTTATACTGCCAAACGGCAGGGAAGCTGAGAGAGAGGTCGTGTTCCATAACGACGCTTCGGCCATAGTGGCGGAGGACGAACAGGGCAGACTCATATTCGTCCGCCAGTACAGACACCCTATAGAAAAGGAAATCATAGAAATTCCGGCAGGGATATGCGAGCCGGGGGAGGACCCTAAAGTGTGCGCCTTAAGGGAGCTTGAAGAGGAAACCTCCTATAAGGCAGGGAAGATTGAACACCTGACAAGCTTTCAAACTTCGGCAGGCTTTTCAAACGAGGTTATACACATATACCTCTGCTCTGAGCTTACAAAAGGCAGCTATAATTTCGACGAGGACGAATTTCTGACGGACTGCCGTTACAGCTTAGAAGAGGCCGTTAATATGATTTTTTCGGGGAAAATAACAGACAGCAAAACAATAATAGGGATACTGTGTTATAAAGAATATTTAAGGAAACGATGATTAATTTGCCGAAGCAGATTTGCCGCAGATTTTTTCGAGTGCAAGGAAAGCATTTGAGGGCGCAGCCGGAGCCTACGCTGAAAATGCGTGACGAAGCAATCGGAAAAATAGGCGGTGAAGCTGTGAAGAGCTAATTAATCAGCGGTTCCTTAAAAAGAAAGGCGGAAAAATAACTATGGAATGGAACAAAACTCTTATAAGAACAACAGCCGAGGGAGTTGAAGCGGTATGCGGAGCCCTTATGGAGGCGGGGATAAACGGAGTTGAAATAGACGACCCTGCCGAGAGAGAGGAATATTTTGAAACACCTTCACAGGACTGGGACTATTTTGACGAGACTCTTGCAAAAACCGAGGACAGGGACGTTAAGGTTATATTTTATACAAGTGCAAACCCCTACGGAGAGGAGCTTATGGCTTCCGTCAGGGACAACATAAGCCGCCTTAAGGCAAGGGATTTCGGCTTAGAGATGGGGAGTCTTAAAATAGAGAGGGAAAACAACCTTGACGATAAAGTGTGGCTTAACAAGTGGAGGGAATTTTACAAACCCTTTAACGTAGGAGAGAGACTTTATGTAAAGCCCGTCTGGGAGGAGGCCGCCGCCCCTGAGGAGAGAATAACTCTAACCATAAACCCGGGAAATGTTTTCGGAACGGGTCTCCACCAAACCACAAGGCTCTGTATGGAAAGGCTTGAAAAATATGTGACCCCCGGAAGCAGAATTTTAGACTTAGGCTGCGGCAGCGGAATACTTTCCATTGTTTCCCTGCTTTTGGGCGGAAAGTTTGCTTTTGCCGTGGATATAGACGAAAACGCCGTAGACGTGGCCTATGAAAACGCCGCCTTAAACGGTATAGGGAAAGATAAATATTATGTCACCTCGGGGGACGTTCTCTCCGACAGCGATTTAATAGAGGAAATAGGTGAAAACAGCTTTGACATTGTTGCCGCCAATATTGTGGCGGACGTTATAATAGGAATAGCCCCTGCGGCCTACAGGGCGGTTAAGCCGGGAGGAGTCTTTATTTCATCGGGAATTATAAAGGACAGGCTTTCCGAGGTTGTTTCGGCTTTGGAAGAAAGCGGCTTTGTTATAACGGACACAAGTGTTAAAGACGAGTGGTGTGCCTTAACGGCGGAAAAAGGGTGAAGCTATGCCTAAATTTTTCACAAGAAAAGAGCTTATAGGGGAAAAAGTTCTTGAAATAAAAGGGGAGGAAGCCCTGCACATAGCCGAGGTTTTGAGGATAAAGCCCGGAGAGGAAATAACAGTAGGGGACGGAGAGGAAAACGACTATATCTGCCGTGCGGAAAGCGTAAAAAAATCCGCCGTTTTGTGTGATATAATAGAAAAAAAGAAAAACGAAAACGAGCCGAGGGTCAAAATTACCCTTTTTCAAGCTTTGCCTAAGGGGGATAAAATGGAGACGGTTATACAAAAATGTGTTGAAATAGGGGTAAGCGAAATTATTCCCGTTGACACAAGAAATTCTATGGTTAAAATAAAGGGTAAGGAAGAGAAGAAGCTTGCAAGGTGGAATAAGATAGCCCTGTCGGCGGCGAAGCAGTGCGGACGGGGTATAATTCCAACCGTGAAGCCTCTTATGCCCTTTAAGAAAGCTGTGGACTTTGCCGTGGGAAGCCTTGAGGGGGTTCTTATTCCCTATGAAAGGGAAGATACTAATTCAATAAAAACCTTTGCGGAGAGTTTTAATGGCAAAAGTTTGGGGATTTTCATAGGCTCCGAGGGGGGCTTTGGCGAAAGTGAAATAAATTACGCCCTGTCAAAGGGTCTTTTCTCGGTAACAATGGGTAAAAGAATTTTGAGAACGGAAACGGCAGGCCTTGTTGCTTCCGTAATAATATTATATGAAGCCGGTGATTTAAGTTGATATATTTTGATAACGCAGCTACAACAAGAACCTCTGAAAAAGCGGCGGCGGCCGCAGTTAAAATGATGAGGGAGGTTTACTCGAACCCCTCAAGCCTCCACAGCTTCGGCTTTGACTGTGAAAAGGTTATTACAGAGGCAAAAGCTCTTATTTTAAAGGCACTTTCCTCAGAGGGAGACCTTGTTTTTACCTCGGGAGGAACGGAAGCCAACAATACCGTAATTTTAGGAACAGCCGAGGCCTATAAGCGGAAAGGCAGACATTTTATAACCACGAAAGTTGAACACCCTTCCGTTGCAGCATCCTATAAGGAGCTTGAAAGGCAGGGGGCCGAGGTAACATATTTAAGTCTCGATAATGGCGGAAACATAAGCCTTGACGAGCTTAAAAGCAGTATAAGAGAGGACACCGTTTTGGTAAGCCTTATGGCCGTAAACAACGAAACAGGCACAGTAAACGACCTGCAAAAAATATACGAAACAATAAAGGCTCAAAATCCTAACACCCTCTATCACGCAGACTGTGTTCAGGCCTTTTGCAAGCACCCGATAAACGGTAAATTTGCGGATTTTATAACCGTAAGCTCTCATAAAATTTTCGGAACAAAGGGCTGCGGTGCTCTTGTCTTTAAAAAGGGCTTAAGGTTCAACCCCAGAGTTTTGGGCGGCCATCAGCAGAACGCCCTCCGCCCGGGAACGGAAAACACCCCCGGTATAGCCGCTTTCGGCACCGCCGTGTCAGATTTGTGTGACAAAATTCCCGAAAACTATGAAAGGGTAAAGGCCGTTAAGGATAGGCTTCTTAAAATAACGGAAATTCTCCCCGACATAGACGTAAACGGTGAAAACACTTCCCCCTACATATTGAATTTAAGCTTTAAAGGGGTCAGGGGTGAAGTTCTGCTCCATGCCCTTGAGGACAGGGGAATTTACGTTTCCACCGGCTCCGCCTGCTCTTCAAAGGCAAAGAAAAACGAAAACACAGTTGCTAAAATTTGGGGAGTCCTTAGAGGAAGCTCCGCCGTCAGGTTCAGCTTTTCCTCGGAAAACACCGCCGAAGAGGCGGACGAGGTCTTAAAAGCTTTAACAGAGCTTGTCCCCATACTCAGAAAATTCCAAAGACACTGAAGCTTTTTAATATTTTTTCGCGTATTTTAGTTTACCTTTTAATTAAAATTTTCGGTAAAAAAAGTTCGGCGAAAAAATATATTTCCGTTGAAAAAAATGTCCTCATGAATTATAATAAAAAAAGAGTTTTCGGCCTGAGTAAAAGATTCGATTAAAGATAGGGCATAAAAAAATCGGGAGGCAGTTTAAAACGCAATTTTCAGAGGAAACGGAAAAATCGGGAAACCATGTCAAATATCTTACCTGTGAGCGAAAGGGCGTCTTTCTTTTGTTAATGGCAGCAGCAGGTATGATGGGGGCGTATACATACAGCTTAAGAGGCGGCGTGTTCTGCAATGCGCAAACGGCAAATGTGGTTTTGATGGCTATGGCTTTCGGCAAGGCGGAGTGGAAAGCGGATCTTTATTATCTTATTCCCATTACGGCATATATAAGCGGCGCTTTTGTGTCGGAGGTTCTGCCGAGTCCTATTAAAAAAATGGGGTTTCTCAGGTGGGACACTTTTTTGATAGGCTTTGAAACCCTTGTTCTTTTCGGGGTAGGGCTGATTCCCCTGTGGGCACCTCACCAGATTGTGCAGGTTATAATAAATTTTATTTGTTCCATGCAATATAACACCTTTCGTCAGGCGGAGAACGTCCCTATGGCCACCACTTTCTGCACCAATCATATCAGGCAAGTAGGCATATCCATTGCAAAGGCCTTAAGACACAGAGATTTTTCACCCTTAAAACGGGGGCTTAAACACATTCAAATGGTTTTGTGCTTTTTGGCCGGGGGTGTGGTCTCCACGGCTGCCTGCGGCATTTTCGGCGAAAAGGCCATATGGCTTGCTTTAATCCCTCTCTTGATTAACTTTGTGATTCTTGTCCACGCAGATTTGTCAATAGAAAAGGACGAAATGTGGAAAACCCCCTCAGGTCACTGATAAAATTTTGCTTTATAATCAATCGAGCAGTAAGCTGCCCGTTGATTGAGCAGTCGGCCTCTCGCACTTCCGATACATTTTTAGGCTTCGGCACATAATTTATATTTTTGGTTAAAAAAAGAGGTTTTCAAGCAGATATTTTTCTGTCCGAAAACCTTTTTTAACTGTATACAATATACTGCCCTCTCGGCAACCAAGGCATTTAATTTTTTTAAATATGCATTCTCCGTATGCAACCTTTAAATCTCGCCCTTTTAAATCTTCCTCAACTTCAGCGACCGTCCGCTTGACTTTCTCTGCATCGTTCTGTGCAAAGCCCCTCCGAGCTTTCTTCAAAGTATATTCGTTTCCACTTTGCTGCTGTTTTATCACCTTGAGAAATTTCAAGCTTTCTTGCAGCTTCTTTGCAGCTTAGCCGCTCTTTTTATATTGTTTCGACTACTATAATTTTAAATTCCGATGTATATTATTTGTTTGTTTTTCCTTTTGATATAAATTACCCCCTTTCATCAGGTTTTTTATGGAGTGGGTGAACATAAGCCGACATAGGCTTAATATAAATCTTTAAGGAAACGATGGTTAATTCGCCGAAGCAGATTTGCTGCGGATTTTTTGAGTGCAAAAGGCATTTGAGGGCGTAGCCGGAGACTATGCCCTCAATGCGTGACGAAGCAATCGGAAAAATCGGCGGTGGAGCTGCGAAGAACTAATTTATCAGCGGTTCCTTAACTTTTTTCACTGACGGTCAAATTCAGACCTTATAATATGCTTTATTTTTGAATTTCCGCTCCCTTTTATTTTCATGGGCTTCAGTGCCTTAAGCTCCCTGCCCTCAGGCTTAATTTCAAGCTCTCCGCAGTAGAGAAGCTGATGGTTAAGGCCGTATTTTTCCCTGAAATAACTGTTTGCTTCTTTATCTCCGTATTTTGTATCTCCGACAACAGGATAGCCTATATAAGACAAAACCGCCCTTATTTGGTGGGTCTTGCCTGTTGTAAGCTTTATTTTTAAAAGTGTGAAGCTTCCGTTATTTTTTAGAGGAAAAACCTCCGTTATTGTTTCCTTTGCTCCCTCTGAAGGCATCGGGCTTATTTCCGCCTTGTTTTCCCTGTTTTCCGTTTTTTTGTGATAGGCCTTTATAAGCCTGTTTTCCTCCAAAACTCCCTTAACAACGGCATAATAATATTTTTCTATAAAGTGCTCTGAAAAGCCTAAGCTTAACTCTCTTGCGCCTCTTAAGGTCTTTCCGAAAGCAACAAGCCCGCCTGTGTTCCTGTCAAGCCTGTTGCAGACGGAAGGGGTAAAGCCATCCTTAAGCTCTCCCTTTTCCTGCATATAGGACAGCAGCCGCAGATTAAGACAGTCGCCCCCGGCCTTATCCGCCTGAGTCAGCATACCGAAAGGCTTATCGGCTGCAATTATATCTCCGTCCTCATAGACTATATCGAAATTAATATTATATTTCTTAATCCGCCGCTTATCCTTAAGGGAGAAAAAAGTTTCATCACTTAAAAAAAGGGTTATAATATCCCCTTCTTTTAAAATTTCTCCTCCGGCGGCCTTTCTGCCGTTAAGCTTTATGTTCTTTTTTCTGAGCAGCTTGTAAACAAGAGCCTTAGGGGCTTTATTTAGATATTTTAAAATAAATTTGTCAAGCCTTGAGCCCTCGTTTTCACCGCTTACGGTTATTTCTTTCACTTTCCCTACCTCATGAATTTATCCACTTTAAATAAGCGTTTATAAAGCTGTCTATTTTGCCGTCCATAACGGCGCTTATATTTCCCGTTTCCTCTTCTGTTCTCAAGTCCTTAACCATTGTATAGGGCTGAAAAACATAGGAGCGAATCTGACTTCCCCATTCTATCTTCTTAACCTCTCCCCTTATATCCGCAAGCTTCTCCATCTGCTTCTCTCTTTCCATTTCATAGAGCTTGGATTTCAACATCTTCATACAGGTTTCCCTGTTTTGAAGCTGGCTTCTTTGGGTCTGACAGCTTACAACCGTTCCCGTGGGCTTATGTATAAGCCTTACGGCTGAGGATGTCTTGTTTATATGCTGACCGCCGGCACCGCTTGAACGGAACACCTGCATCTCTATATCATCGGGGTTAATATCAAAATCTATATCGTCGTCAATCTCAGGCATAACATCGCAGGACGCAAAGGAGGTATGTCTTTTCTTCACAGCATCAAAGGGCGAAATTCTCACAAGTCTGTGAATACCCTTTTCACTCTTCAAAAGGCCGTAGGCGTTTCCCCCCTCTACCCTAAAGGTGACGGACTTAATTCCCGCCTCGTCTCCTGCCAAACAGTCAAGCTCCTCGGCGGAAAAACCGTGGGAATCACACCACTTGCCGTACATTCTGTAGAGCATACCAGTCCAGTCGCAGGCCTCCGTTCCCCCTGCTCCCGAATGGAGAGTAACAATACAACTTTTGCCGTCATACTCTCCCGTAAGCAGGGTGGATATTCTAAGCTCCTCAAATTTATCCAAAAATTTTCCCTTAAGCTCTTTAGCCTCGGCTACATAGGCCTCATCGTTTTCTTCGTTGCCCATTTCTATAATAAGCATAATCTCCTCATAGGTATCCTTAAGGGAATTAAAGCTTTCAACCTTGTTCTTGAGCTGCTTTGTCTTTTGGAGAATTTTCTGAGCTTCATCCATATCGTTCCAAAAATCAGGGTCGCCGGCAGTTTCCTCCAGCTCCTCGATTTGGACGAGAGCCTCCTTAATATTGAGACTGTCGGAAAGCTCCTCTAATTTGTCCTCATACCTTGAAAGCTCCTGTTTAATTTGATCAAGCGCTAACATACACTACACACCTTTCATTCACACAACCTATTATTATTCTCTTGCGTTTTATGCGTTTCTTCCGCAGCAGTGTTTATACTTCTTTCCGCTGCCGCAGGGGCAGGGATCGTTCCTGCCTACTTTCTTTTCCTTTCTTACCTTAGGGCCGCTTACGTTGCTGTCGTCTTTATTTGTGGCTATGGGCTGGGCAACCTGTTCTCTTTCAACGGGAACCGCCGGACGGACGTGGAAAAGCCCTCTTACAACATCTCTCTGAATATTTTCGCTTAACTCATTAAACATATCGAAGCTCTGGAATTTATATTCAACAAGAGGGTCCCTCTGGGCAAGAGCGTGGAGGCTTACCCCCTGGCGCATCTGATCCATATCGTCAATATGGCTCATCCATTTCTGGTCTACAACCCTGAGAGTAATAACTCTCTCAACCTCTCTGAGTTCTTCGGAGCCGAATTCCTCCTCCTTAACCTCATAGGCCGCCTTTGCTTCCTCAATAAGCTTCTCTTCGATTTCAGCGGAAGAAACAGAATTTTCCTTAAGCTCCTGTTCCGTTAAAATAATAGGCGGCAGCATAAATATGTTGGACATACTCTCGTTAAGGGAGGTCATATCCCACTCGTCCGTGTTTGAATCCGTCGGGGCGTGAAGAGCAACCTCTCTCTTTATAACGGCCTCCGCCATACCCAAAATTTTATCCTTAAGGCTTGCTCCCGAAAGAACTTCACGTCTTTGGGCATATATAATCTCTCTCTGTTCATTGTTTACCTGATCATATTCAAGCAAATGCTTTCTTGTTGCAAAGTTGTTTCCCTCAACCTTTTTCTGCGCATTTTCTATGGCCCTTGTAAGCATCTTCGCCTCTATGGGTTCGTCCTCCGCAAGACCCATAGCCGCAATGGCCTTTCCTACTTTCTCGGAGCCGAAAAGACGCATAAGGTCGTCCTCAAGGGAGATAAAAAATCTGGATTCTCCGGGGTCGCCCTGTCTGCCCGAACGGCCTCTTAGCTGATTGTCGATACGTCTTGATTCGTGTCTTTCCGTACCTATAATCTTAAGGCCTCCGAGTTCCGCTACGCCCTCGCCCAGCTTAATATCGGTACCTCTTCCGGCCATATTGGTGGCAATAGTAACCGTCTTAGCCTCTCCGGCAAGGGCTACAATCTCGGCTTCCTTAGCGTGATATTTGGCGTTCAAAACCTGATGGGGTATGTGTTCCTTTTTAAGCATTTTGCTCAAGACCTCTGACTTGTCTATGGTTATCGTGCCTACAAGAACAGGCTGACCCTTTTCATAAGAGGCCTTTATCTCATTTACAACAGCTCTCAGCTTTCCTGCTTCGGTCTGGTAAACCCGGTCGCCTAAATCCTTTCTTATAACGGGTACGTTTGTGGGAATACAGACAACGTCCATACCGTAAATTTGGCGGAATTCCCCCTCTTCCGTCTGGGCTGTACCTGTCATACCTGCTTTCTTGTCATATTTATTGAAGAAGTTTTGGAAAGTTATGGTAGCAAGGGTCTTGCTCTCTCTTTTAACCTCTACCCCCTCTTTCGCCTCTATAGCCTGGTGTAAGCCGTCGGAATATCTTCTTCCGGGCATAAGACGGCCCGTAAATTCGTCTACGATAACGATCTGACCTTCTTCGCTTACAACATAGTCCTGGTCTAAGTGCATATTGTAGTTAGCCTTAAGGGCATTGTTTATATAGTGCTGAAGCTCCATATTTTCGGGGTCGGAAAGGTTTGTAACGGCAAAATATCTCTCAGCCTTTAAAATACCCTCCTGAGTAAGGGAAACCGTTTTTCCCTTTTCATCAACGACAAAGTCGCCCTCTTCCTGCATTTCTTCTCTTATAAGGGGATTAAGGGCTTCCTGTTCGTTTAAAATGCGTCCGGCGGTTAAGGTTCTGGCGAAAGCGTTGGCAAGCTCGTAAAGCTTTGTAGACTTTCCTGCCGCTCCGGAAATAATAAGGGGGGTTCTGGCCTCGTCAATGAGAACGGAGTCAACCTCGTCCACAATGGCGTAGTGAAGCCCTCTCTGAACCATATCCTTTTCATAAACAACCATATTGTCTCTCAGGTAGTCAAAGCCCAGCTCATTGTTGGTTGAATAGGTAATGTCGCAGTTATAGGCCTCCTGCTTTTCCTCCCTGCTCATATCGTGGAGGTTTACCCCGACCGTAAGCCCCAAAAATTCGTGAATCTGCCCCATCCACTCTGCGTCACGCTTGGCAAGGTATTCATTTACGGTAACTATATGAACACCCTTTCCCTCAAGGGCGTTAAGATAAGCCGGAAGTGTAGCCACAAGGGTCTTGCCCTCGCCTGTTTTCATCTCGGAAATTCTGCCCTGGTGCAAAACAACGCCCCCTATAAGCTGAACGTCAAAGTGACGCATATTAAGGGTTCTCTTTCCCGCCTCTCTTACAACCGCAAAGGCTTCGGGGAGAATATCGTCAAGAGTCTTTCCCTCCTCCAAAAGCCCCTTAAAATAAGGTGTCTTTGCCTTAAGCTCCTCGTCGGAAAGCTTCTCCATTTCCGCCTCATAGCCGTTAATCTCAGCCACAATGGGCTTAATCCTCTTAAGCTCCTTGTCGCTGTATGTTCCGAAAATTTTTTCAAATATATTCATAAACCGCAGCTCCTTAATTTTTCTTAAAGTTAATAAATTTGTCTATAACAAACGTATGTAAAAATATACGCTTACTTTCCCATTATCCTAATCATCTATATAGTTTAACACACTTACATACGCATATACAACAAAAATGTTTCAAAATTTAAAAAATTAATAATTTTTAATATTTTCACCTAAAGACCGTCTGTATTTTAAAAATTGCAGACTTGTCTGCCGCCGCAGTTTATAATATAATATTATTGCAAGAGGAACGCAATTATAATAACGGGAGGTGTCATAAATGCCAAACGATGCCGAAACAATAGAATTTTAGCCGGAAAGCTTGAAAGAGCACGCATATTAAACGATTTAAAAGACTGTAAAAGTCTTGAGGATTTTCAAGCTCTTAAGCAAAAATACGAAAATTCTTGCAATAATGATAAAAATTAAAAAGTTTGTTAGTCTAAGGAATTTTTTTAAAGAAAAATGTCTTAAATACAAAGCGCTTCTATTCATCATCCGTTAAAATATAATTTTTTAAAAATCAATAACCCTTGAAGCTAAAACCGTTTCAAGGGTTATTTTTATCGTTATAATTTTTTTACAAAACCTTGTCCAAAAATTCTTTCAGACGGTCGCTCTTGGGGTTTGCAAAGAACTCGTTCGGCTCGTTTTCCTCCAGAATTTTGCCGTTTTCCATAAAGATTACACGGGTGGCCACCTCTCTGGCGAAGCCCATTTCGTGAGTAACAACAATCATAGTCATATTTTGTTTTGCAAGGGCTTTCATAACGTCCAAAACCTCTCCTACCATTTCAGGGTCAAGGGCGGAGGTAGGCTCATCGAAAAGCATTACGTCCGGCTCCATACAGAGGGCTCTTACTATGGCTATTCTCTGCTTCTGGCCGCCTGAGAGCTGTGAAGGGTAGTTGTCCGCCCTGTCCGCAAGACCTACCCTCTCCAAAAGCTCCATAGCTTTTTTCTCGGCCTCGGCCTTGCTCTTTTTAAGAAGCTTCATAGGCCCTATAGTCAGGTTTTTCATAATTGTCATATGAGGGAAAAGGTTGAACTGCTGAAAAACCATACCCATTTTCTGCCTGTGTTTGTTTATATTGTTTTTCGGGTCTGTTATGTCAACGCCCTCAAAATAAATATGTCCCTCCGTAGGAATCTCAAGCAGGTTAAAGCATCTCAAAAAGGTGGACTTTCCTGAGCCCGAGGGGCCGATTACAACCACAACCTCTCCGTTATAGATATTGTTGTTTATGTTGTCAAGAGCCTTTGTGGTAGTAAATATTTTTGAAAGATTTTCAACTCTTATAAGGGGTTCTTTATCTGTCACTTGAATTCAGCCTCCTTTCAAGACGAGCCGACAGCGAACGCAGAATCGAAACTATAACGAGATAAATAAGGGCTGCGGCGATAAGGGGGAAGAATGCACTGTAGGTACGGCTCTTTATAAGCAGCGCCGCCGCAAGGAGATCCTGCAGGGCTACCATACTTGCAACGGAAGTTTCCTTAAGGAGAACCACAAGCTCGTTGCAGAGAGCCGGAAGCGTACTCTTAAGAGCCTGGGGAATAACAATGTAAACCATTGTGGATATATAGCCGAAGCCCAAGCTCCTGCCGGCTTCCTCCTGACCGGAGTCAACGCCGTTTAAGCCCCCTCTTATAATTTCTGCTATGTATGCGCTTGAGTTAATGGTAAAGCCTAAGGTAGCCACAAAAATCTTATTTGTGGAGTTTGCCAAAATTACAAAATAAATTATCATAATCTGAACGATTGTAGGCGTACCCTGTATAATATTCAGATAAATTTTGCATATAAGATTGAGAACCGAAAGTATTACCCTGCCTATTTTTCCCTTAAGGGAAAGTTTTTTGACGTCTTTCCTGCCGTCGTAGCTTACTCTTATTATGGCTATTATAAGCCCTAAAATAAGGCCGAAAATAAAGGCGAAAACAGTAAGCCTTATTGTAATTGCAAGGCCGTTTAAAAGCCATCTCCAACGGCTTTCCGATATAAAATTGTTATACAGCTCCGTCACAAACCACTGAGCCTTTTCGGGAGATGTAAAAAAAGCAATTATATTATAAATTATGTTATTTTCCATATTTTACCCTCAAAATAAGGGTGTGTATAAAACACGCCCTTGTTAAAATTCAATATTATTCTTCGATGTTTAAATATTTGTCAAGAATTTCCTGTAACTCTCCGCTTTCTTCCAACTCGTCAAGAGCCTCATTTATGGCATCAAGAAGAGCAGTATTTTCCTTTGCAACCGCAATGGCATATTCTTCTGATGTAAGAAGCTCGTCAAGAACAACAAGACCTGTTGAATTGGCAACTATCTTCTTTGAAGGCTCATTGTCCAAAACAATAGCGTCAATCTTTCCCGTAAGAAGCGACTGGGCAGCATCGGGGCCGTTTGAAAATCTTTCAACGCTTGCTGCGCCTATGCCGTTTTCTTCCGTGGAAACATATTCGTCTCCTGTTGTTCCTCTCTGAACGCCTACAATTTTGCCTTCCAAATCGGCAGCAGAAGTAATGTCGGAGCCTTCGGGAACAATTATAGCCTGTCCTGCTTCAACATAGGGGTCGGAGAAGTTTACGTTGTTAAGTCTTTCTTCGTTTACGGTCATACCGGCAAGGCCGATGTCAACCTTTCCCGTTGTTACTGAGGGGATAACAGCATCAAAGTCCATATTTTCAACCTGAGCCGTAAGGCCTAATTTTTCGGCAATGGCGTCTGCTATTTCGGCATCGATACCCACAACAACATCGCCCTCCATATATTCGTAGGGTTCAAAAGCTGCGTTTGTGCCCCAAATAAGCAGGCCGTCCTGAACGGTGGTTACAGCAGAAGCTTCGGCTTCATCTGTCTCGGTTTCTTCCGCTGCATCTTCGACAGCCTCTTCCTCAGCAGCCTCCCCCTCAGTCTCGCTTGAGCTTCCGCCGCAGCCTGCGGCAGAAACAGCAAAAAAGCAGCTGAGAACAACAGCGGTTAATGTTTTAAATCTTTTCATTTCATTTTCCTCCTTGAGAATCAATATAAGCAATGAATTGCCTTTTTTCTATTTTAGTACATATTTATTCATTTGTAAAGCATAAATTTAAAAAAATTTTATTTCACTTGTGAAGTGAAAAGTTTATTTCCGCTTTAAGTCAAAGGCTTCAAGATTTGCCGGAGGCAGTAAATGATATTAATAAAAAACAAATCATTGCAAGCAGCTATTACCGCTGATAATATAATTGCCAAAATTTCCAAAGCTGCCCGAAAAACATCAATAAAAATATTATATGTTTATACAATAGACTGTTCGGTTTTAAATTATATTCAATTTCAATAGTATATACGTACTCACCCCTAACCGCATTTTTATTTTTTTCGATATGGTTATTATAGAATATCACAAAGCGTATATCAACTATAACGGCAAAAATAAATTAATTTTTAAATTTTCTGTTTGTTCTGTTCGTTTTTTTGCAAAAGTAATTGAAATGAGGGTTTAGGCGTGATATAATAGAGCTTGACAACTATTTTATTTTTATTTTTTATGCAGAGCGTAAGTCCTGCGGTCTGTACAGCTTAGGAGAGTGATTTTATTGGACATCAGTCGAGCGGACCTATTGCAGTATGTTATACTTATTATTTTGTTTTGTCTATCCGCCTTTTTTTCCTCGTCGGAAACGGCCTTGACTTCTATCAGCAAGATTAAGATAAGGAGTATGCTGGACGACGGAGTTAAAAACGCAGATATTATAGCAAAGCTTTTGGATAACAGGTCAAAGCTGCTTTCCGCTATTCTTATCGGAAACAATATTGTAAACACACTTGCCACCTCTATGACGACATCTATAGCTATGAAGCTTTTCGGAAACGCCGGAGTGGGAATAGCTACGGGCTTTATAACCGTTGTTGTGCTTATTTTCGGTGAAATTACGCCTAAAAACTATGCCGCCGCAAACTGCGAGAGCCTTTCTGTGGCCGTTGCCAAGCCTATTTATGCCTGTACGGTTGTATTTACACCCATTATAAAGATTTTAAATGTTGTTACGGGCTTCGTAATAGGGCTTTTAATAGGAAAGAACAAAACCTCAGGCCCGGCGGTAACAGAAGCGGAGCTTATTTCTATGGTGAACGTAAGCCACGAGGAGGGCATAATAGAAAACGACGAAAAGGAAATGTTAAACAATGTAGTGGATTTCGGCGACTGCAACGCAAGGGACGTTATGATTCCCAGAGTGGATATGATAGCCGTGCCTGTAGACGCCGACCTTGAATATATAAGCAAGGTATATAAACAGGAGCAGTTTACGAGAATGCCCGTTTATGAGGAAACAACCGACAACATAATAGGAATTTTATCAATAAAGGATATGGGCTTTAACCCCGACCCGGAAAAATTTAACATAAGAAAGCTTATGAGAGAGCCTTATTTTACTTATGAGTCCAAGCCGTCAAAAGACCTTCTGGGAATTATGAGAAAGAGGAAAATACCTATGGCCATAGTTTTGGACGAATACGGAGGAACCGCCGGTATTGTTACTTTAGAGGATCTTCTTGAGGAAATAGTGGGGGATATTGCCGATGACAACGATGAACACCCCGATGAAATAACGAAGATTTCCGAAAATGTGTATCTGATTTCGGGAATCGCAAAGATAGATGATGTAAACAGTGAAACAGGGGCGGAATTTGACGATGAGGATTTTGACTCAATAGGCGGCTATGTTTCGGGCATAGCCGGAAGATTTCCCAAAGCAGGGGAGATTATAGAAGAGGGCAATTATAAATTTGTTGTGGAAGAAACGGAGAAAAACAGGATTGAAAAGCTTAGGCTTATAATAGGAGAAGTTTCGGAATGAGAAAAATGTTTTTTGGCTCTGACATAGGAATAGATTTGGGAACGGCTACGGTTTTGGTTTACGTCAAGGGCTACGGAATTGTTTTAAAGGAGCCTTCCGTTGTGGCTATAGACAAAAACACACAGACCGTTCTTGCGGTAGGGGAAGAGGCCAGACGTATGCTGGGCAGAACTCCGGGGAATATTGTGGCCATACGCCCCTTAAGAGACGGAGTTATCTCTGACTATGACGTTACGGAGAAAATGCTTAAATATTTTATAGAAAAATCCATAGGCAGACACTTCTTCCTCCGTCCGAAAATCGCCGTCTGCGTCCCCAGTAAGGTTACGGGAGTTGAAAAAAGAGCCGTTGAGGACGCAACAAGAGAAGCCGGAGCAAGAGAGGTTTATATTATAGAAGAGCCTATTGCCGCCGCTATAGGGGCAGGGGTAGACATAAGCAAGGCCAGCGGAAGTATGGTTGTTGACATAGGGGGCGGAACCTGCGATGTGGCGGTTATTTCCTTAGGAGGAACCGTTGTAAGCGACTCAATTAAAATGGCGGGAGACCGCTTTGACGAGGCCATTGTAAGATATATGAGAACGGAGCATCAGCTTCTCATAGGTGAAAGAACGGCGGAGCAGATTAAAATAACAATAGGAACCGCTTTTCCGAGAGAAGATGAGGTCTGTATGGACGTAAAGGGCAGAGACCTTTTGGCAGGGCTTCCCAAAACAATTACGGTGTCCTCGTATGAAACCCTTGTGGCTCTGAGGGAATGTACCTCTATGATAACGGATACAATAAAGAATGTGCTTGAAGAAACTCCTCCGGAGCTTTCGGCAGATATTTCCGACAAGGGAATTATGCTGACGGGAGGGGGAGCTATGCTTTACGGTCTCGAGAAGCTTATTACAAAGGAAACGGGCATAAAAGCCTTTTACGGTACCGAGGATCCTGTAAGCTGTGTAGCCGTAGGCACGGGAAAGTATATAGAATTTCAAACGGACAGAAAGAGAAAAAGACGTTGGAGGCTGTGGTAGAAGAATATGAATAAAAAGGTGTATAATACACTTGAATTTAATAAAATTTGCGAAAAGCTCTCGAGGCTTTGCGTTTCGCCTATGGCAAAGGAACTGGCTCTGGGGCTTGAGCCTTCCTCCGATTTAAATGTTATAAACGTAAACCAAAACGAAACCACGGAGGCCGTTTCAATGATATTGAAAAGAGGCTCCGTGCCTATGGGCGGCTTAAGAGATTTAAGCGAGGTTTTAAGGAGAGCCGAGGCAGGGGGAATTTTGTCCCTTAGGGAGCTTTTAAACATTGCGGACTTTTTAAACACCTGTCAGAACGTTAAAAACTACGGTCAGGGGGAAAACAAAAACGAGACCTTTGATATATTAAGGTCTTATTTTGACGGGGTTATATTGATTAACGACCTCGAAGCCGACATAAGCCGAAAAATTATTTCGGAGGCCGAGGTTTCCGATTTGGCAAGCAGAGAGCTTTTTTCAATAAGACAGTCAATAAGAAGCGCAAACGACAGAATAAGGGACAATCTTAACTCTATAATTCATTCGGCAGGGAGCAGGACAATGCTCCAAAACCCGGTTATTACAATAAGAAATGACAGATACTGCGTGCCCGTTAAACAGGAATATGTTTCCTCCTTTAAGGGCATACTTCACGACCGCTCCTCTACAGGGGCTACGGTTTTTATGGAGCCTGCCTCCGTTGTGGAAGCAAACAACAAAATAGCGGAGCTTAGGATAAAGGAAAAGGAAGAAATTCAGAAAATTTTACAGAAGCTGTCGGAAGCCGTAGCGGAAAACAGCGGCATAATAAGAGCGGACAGCGATATTTTAATACATTTGGATTTTGTCTTTGCAAAAGCGGAGCTTTCTCTTTCAATGGAAGCCTCAAGGCCGGTTTTTAACGGCGAGGGCTATATAAATTTGAGAAGAGCAAGACACCCCCTCATAGACAGGGAGAGGGCTGTGCCTACCAATATTTGGCTGGGAAAGGATTTTACAACTCTTCTTATAATAGGCCCCAACACAGGGGGAAAAACCGTAGCCCTTAAGACAATAGGAATTTTTTCCCTTATGGGTCAGGCCGGGCTCCACATTCCGGCCTTTGACGGCTCTGAATTAGGTGTTTTTGAGGAGATTTTTGCAGACATAGGGGACGAACAGAGCATAGAACAGTCTTTGAGTACATTTTCCTCCCATATGGGAAATATTGTATCAATTCTTGACAATGTTACCTCCGAGAGCCTTGTTCTTATAGACGAGCTGGGTTCGGGAACAGACCCGACGGAGGGCTCTGCCTTAGCCGTTTCAATAATTAAATATCTCCACCATATGAAAATAAGAACAGCCGTTACAACCCACTACAGCGAGCTTAAGCTTTTTGCTTTAACTACAGAGGGGATTGAGAATGCCTGCTGTGAATTTGACGTAAATACATTAAGCCCCACCTACAGGCTTATGATAGGGGTGCCGGGAAAGTCAAACGCCTTTGCAATTTCTAAAAAATTAGGCCTTAAGGACTTTATCATAGAGGGCGCAAGGGAGATTTTAAACCGTGAGGATATAAAGGTTGAGGACGCTATTTTAGAGCTTGAAGCAGGCAGGAAAACCATAGAGGCTGAAAGGGAAAGAGCCGAGGCTTTCAGACAGGAGGCGGAACGCTACAGAGCGGAAATTAAGGAACAGAACGAAAAGCTTAAGGTTCGTAAGGAGAAAATAATCCTACAGGCTAACGAGGAAGCAAGGCGGATTATTTCCGACGCAAAGGACGAAAGCGACAAAATAATAAAGGAAATG
This sequence comes from Clostridiales bacterium, assembly GCA_021201395.1. Classification (GTDB taxonomy): domain Bacteria; phylum Bacillota; class Clostridia; order Lachnospirales; family CAG-274; genus JAJQCI01. The sequence continues at coordinate 37,916 of JAJQFB010000002.1, forward strand.
AGGCGTCTTTCAAAAGAGGCCGGAAACAGCGAAAAATTAGAGCAGAAACGCAGAAGCCTTAAGGAAAGCTTAAATAAATCCAACGAAAAATTAAGCAAATTAAGCAGGAAAAACAAACCTAAGAGGGAGCGGCCTAAAAAGCTCAGCGTAGGCGACAGAGTATTTATAGACGATATAGGTACAACAGGCTCTGTCATTACAAAGCCCGACCAAAACGGAGAGCTTTTTGTTCAGGCAGGCATAATGAAGATAAAGACAAATATAAACAGGCTGTCATTGACAAACGAAAAGCCCTCGGACTATTCTAAGGCAAAGGGAATCTACAGTGCAAGGGTCAGAATGGAGAACGCAAAGTCGGTTTCAACCGAGGTTGACCTTCGGGGCTTAAGCGTGTATGAGGGAATAGAAAAGCTTGACAAATATTTGGACAGTGCAATTTTGGCAGGCTTAAGCCCTGTTAATATAATCCACGGCAAGGGAACGGGGGTTCTGCGTTCCGCCGTTCACGACTTTCTCAAGGGTCACAGCGGCGTAAAGTCCTACCGTTTGGGCGAATACGGCGAGGGCGATTCGGGAATCACCGTAGCCGTTCTTAAATAATGTCACAGTAATTTATTGAAAATTTCGGGCAAGTCATGATTTTCAATTAATATTAAAAGCCGTTCGGTTTTAAGCTTCCGAGCGGCTTTTAATATTTTTTATATCAAATTTTTCTCATACAGATTATAATGTTCCTTGCTTTTTCAGCCGTAAAACAAACCGCCTGCTTCAAAGACTGCTTTTCCCTGAGATATATCCTTAACACGAGCCTCTAAATTATCTGTTTCCTCAGCAGGGCAGGCCGAGATTATTTTTACTTTGTCCGTAAAAACAGTGTCTGAAATCTTATAGCCGCTCTTTAAAAGCATATACTGTATTTTGCCGTGGAGACTGTAGTCGGAGGTAATTTCCGTCCGGCGGTAAAGTGTCATTGTCACGGTTTCCGCCGCCTTAAGCCCTGCCTTTGCGGCTTGCGAATAGGCTCTTACAAGTCCTCCCGTTCCCAAAAGTATGCCCCCGAAATATCTTGTCACTATAACAACGGCGTCTGTTATGTCCTCGCCCTTTAAAATATCCAGCATAGGTATCCCCGCGGTTCCCTGAGGTTCTCCGTCATCGGAATATTTGAGAAATTCGCCCTTTTTGCCTATTCTGTAGGCGCAGCAGTTGTGCCTTGCATCGTGATATTTCTTTTTAACCTCCGAAATCCGCTCAAGGGCTTCCGCTTCGGTTTCTGCAGGATATACGTCTGCAATGAATCTTGACTTTTTAACAACAACCTCATCGGTTCCGTAATGTTTAACGGTTTTATAGCTCTGAGCCATTCAAAATCCTCCGTTGGCGTTTGTGATAAGCGTAATAATTGGATTGAATTTATAAAACATTCGGGCTATGATGGTGCTGTCTAAGGAGTCGAAAATATGACTTAAATCCGGTGTTGCAAGGAAAATGTTTAAGCCTGCAAAAATAACCCAGATAATTATACAGGCACTTACAAGGCCTATAGCTCCGCCTAAGCCTGCGTTAAAGAAGCCGAAAATAGGCAGTTTGGAGAATATATTCAAAATAACAAGCAGAAAGTAAAGAACCAAAGCCGCTAAAATGAAAGTTATAACATATGACAGCATTGTTACCGCATATTCCGCAACAAATTCGCTTATGGTCTGTTTAAGTGTGGCGGTTGCGTCATTCTGCATCTGTTTAAGATAGTCACTGTTTAAAAAGGCTGTTTTTATAAAATCGGGCAGGTCGAGACTGTTTACGGAATATTCCGTAATTTCCGTTGTTCCCGATGTGAGATTTAAATTGGTTGAAACGAGGGTCTTTATAACGTCCTTGACGCAAATTGTCTCTAAAAAGTATTTTGTATAGGGGAAAAGCGCCCTTGCCAAAAAGAGAGAGATTACCGTAGACAGCAGTCTGAAAACAGCCTGTATAAAGCCTCTTTTCGCTCCTAAAGCCACGCAGATAACCACTATTAACAAAACTCCGATGTCAAATAAAATAGATAAATTGTCCATATTTTTTCTCCTATTCATTTATTGCTTTATTGTTCGGAAGCCTCTTCTTCCTTCGGTGTTTCCTCTTCTTCCTCGGAAACGGCTTCCTCCGAAGTTTCAGACTCCGCTCTTTCCGTTTCTTCCGTTTCTTCTTCCTCTGTATCGGCTCTTTCAGCCTGTCCGTTTTCCGGGGCGGCTTCTTCTTCAGAGGCCGGCTCGGCTGCTTCGGTTGTTTCAACCTCGGTTCCTATGCCGTCATCACTGTCTGAGCCGAATATATCCGAAATAATATTTCCTACCCCTTTAGACTTAACTTCCATTACATAGGCCTCTTTCGGTGTAACTATAAGAGCCTTTGAATTTCCATCATAAACCAAAAGCTTGTTTACGTCTTGGGCTACGGTGCAGGACAGAAAACGTCCTCCGTTTTTGTCAAAGGCCTGAAATGAACGGTTCATCTTCACAACAATAACCGAAGAATTACCGTATATTCCGTCAATGGACTTTTCCATAACCGTTTTAAACATTTCTTTACCGTTTAGATTATAAACAACAACAGTGTTTTCTTCCTCTGCCGAATCCGTATTCAGATTTTTTTCTCCGCAGCCTACGGCTATATAGCTGTTTCCGGCAAAGGCCAAAGCTTTCAGGCTGTTTTGAGCCTGTACCGTCCAGCTTTCACTGCACCGTACATTGTCCCCCTCAAGACTCAGCTTTACACAGACAATCTCAGAGGCGGAAACGGCTATAAGGCTGTCGTTGTTCATAAACCTTAATATGCCCATAACCTCGCCGTTTCTTACAAAGGAAGCCGCCATTTCTTTCTCCTCGTCTATGCTGCTGTCGCCGGTCTGTTTGAGATTGTAAAAAATAACCCTCGACTCAAGCTCGGTGTAGCCTGTGTATATATAGGATATGGCCAGATACCGTCCGTCATCGGAAATATCACAGCCTAAGGCAAGCCCCTCCTCAATGGGGTTTTTAGCCATAAAGGCGGTAAAGCCGCTTTCCGTATATGCGGTTATTGTATATTCCGCATCGCTTTCCGTTATAAGAACGGAGCCGCCTTTTTCGTTTACAGCAAAGGAGGAAATACTGTTGTCGGCGGTGATTTTATATAAATTTCCCGATGTATTATAGACGGTAAAAAGACCTCCGCCCTTTTCGGAAACGCCTATAATGTCGCCGTCGCCGGAAACAACGGGGTTCATCATAGTATATGTATCCTGCCACTTTATGGAGGAGCCGCTTTCGTTCATAAAAATTACTCCGTCTTTTGTGACAAAATAAAGCCCGCTGTCGGTTGTGTAAAAGTCCGCCTTGTCGCCCTGTTCATAGCCTATTGTGTTAATATTGTCTCCTATGAACCGTCCTCCCGTGGAGCTGAAAAAATTGTGGTATATTCTGACGCCTGTAAATACCAAAACCCCAACGGCAAAAATTATTATAAACCACCTTAAATAATTTTTGGGCTTTTTATTTTCCCCTTCAAAATCTTTCGTTTTATCTTCAATTAATTCTGTTTTATCCTTTTCGTCCATACTGACCTCTTTTTACGGTATATTTTAATTGCTTCTTAAAAGAAGCTTATATTTAACAATTATATTTTACCACAAAATACGTTCCTTGACTACTGAAAATTTTAAAATTTTTCCGCAAATTTTGCATCGGAGGCCAAAATAGGGCTTTATTTCGGATAAAAAAGAAATGTTAAGTAAAAAATGCCCCATTTTTAAAAAATTTTTCTTGACTTGATGGAAGGTTTTTTATATAATAGGATAAGTGCTTGTGCAATTTATTATTAGAAGCAATAAAGCAATTATATATACAGGAGGTGTGCTTTAATATGAAGATGACATATCAGCCGAAGAAAAGACAGCGTTCGAGAGAACATGGCTTCAGAAAAAGAATGAGAACTTCAAACGGCAGAAAGGTTTTAGCAAGAAGAAGAGCTAAAGGCAGAAAGGTTTTATCTGCTTAATAGGGTTGAGAAATGGGCTGTCTTAGGGTTTACCGGGGCAGCTTTTTCGATTTTTAGGACTTTTAAGTTTTTTATAATTATCTCCGAGAGGTGAAGCAAATGAAATTTACCGAATCCCTTAAAAAGAATTATCAGTTTCGCTGCGTATACAGCCGGGGGCGGTCTATTGCAAACAAATATCTCATAATGTATGTTATGAAAAACGGCTCCGAGGGGAACCGCTTAGGTATTTCCGTCAGCAAAAAAATAGGAAATTCTGTTGTAAGAAGCCGGGTTACCCGTCTTATAAGGGAGGCCTACCGCCTTTCGGAGGACAATATAAAGCCGGGCTACGACATAGCCGTTATAGCCCGAAGCGCAATGAGGGGGACATCCTACGCCGAAGCCCATCGAAGCTTAAACCACCTTTTAAGAATACACAAGCTTCTCAAAGCCTCTCCCGAAAAACAGCAAACAAAAAAGGGGGCGGAGGAACAGTGAAAAAAAGTATTCCGGCTCGCCTCGCCCTTTTGCTTATTAAATTTTATAAAAAATTCATATCGCCCAGAACTCCCCCGAGCTGTAAATATATTCCAACCTGCTCCACCTACGCAATGCAGGCTATAGAAAAATACGGCTTTTTAAAGGGGGGCTTAAAGGCTGCATGGAGGATTCTCCGCTGCAATCCCTTTTCAAAGGGGGGCTATGACCCTTTGGAATAGCTTATACCGGCTTATTTTTCCACAAATGTTTTTACAATGGATAAAACCTGATTTTTTTCTTTTTCGTTAAGCTTATAAAGATAAGAAACTATTTTGTTCATTGTTTTGTCCTCCGACAGGTCTGAACTTTTGTCGTAGTCTGTCAGCTCCGAGACGGTTGTGTCAAAGCCGAAAGCAAGCTTTTCAAGTGTAACAAGGGTAGGGCTTTTTTGTCCTCTTTCTATTTGGCCTATGTGAGAGGGCTGCATACCGCATCTGTAGGCAAGCTCCTCTTGAGATATGCCCATTTCCGCCCTCATTTTCTTAACCTTTAAGCCTATATCACTTTTCTTTGTCAAAAAAATCCCCCCGTTGCAGCTTTTATTTGAAAACACACTTATGCTTCAATTACTTCAATATTTTTCTATTTTTAAGTATAATACAATAATAAAAACTTTCAAAATATAAAAGTTCTTAAACTCACGGGAACAAAAGTTGCTGAGGGCTTAAGGTTTTTTTGTTTGTGACAAGCTTTTAGGATAAGATTTATGCAGGGCTTAACAAGTGAAAGCCGAAAGAGCTTCGGAACCGAGGATATACTATTGTTAAAAGAGGTGTTTGCCCTGCGGCAAACGCAAAACCTTTTAAACAGCACAAACCGAGGGAGATGTCAAGGGTCCGGAGGACTTGCGAAGCCCTTGACATCTTCCTCGGTTTGTGCTACCCCCGCGGATGCTTTTCGGTACAACAGGCGGCACCTCGCAATTCAAAAAATCTGCCGCAAGCCCCAATAAAAAGAAGCCGCCGCAAAACAGTTTTTTTGCCTGTTTTACGGCAGCTCCTTTTTATTATATTTGTATTTTCTCAGTGCCTGAAATGGCGCATTCCCGTAAATACCATAGCTATGCCGTATTTGTCGCAGGCTTCGATGGATTCACCGTCACGTATAGAGCCGCCGGGCTGTATTATGGCGCTTATGCCGGCCTTTGCCGCCGCTTCCACACAGTCTGAAAAGGGGAAAAAAGCGTCTGAGGCCAAAACCGCACCCTTAACGGCTTTGGGGGATATGTTCTTGCAGCCGTGGTCTATGGCCTGCTGCGCCGCCCAGATTCTGTTTACCTGACCGGGGCCCATACCCACGGAGCTTTTATCCTTTCCTATGGCTATGCCGTTTGACTTAACATATTTAACAATCTTCCACGTAAACAGAAGATCCTCCATTTCCTTATCCGTAGGCTTACGTTTTGTAACAACCGTAAGCTCCTCTCCCAAAAGCTTTGAGTCAATATCCTGAATAAGCAGGCCGCCGGATACCTTTTTAACGTCATAGGCGCCCTCAGGCTGTTTTCTGTCAAGGTCTTTAAGCTCAAGAAGCCTTATATTCTTCTTTTTGGTAAGTATTTCAAGAGCCTTTTCCGAGAAAGAGGGAGCAAGAACGATTTCAAGGAAAATCTTGCTTATTTTCGCAGCCGTTGCCTCATCAATTTCTCTGTTTGCAACGACAATTCCGCCGAAAATAGAAACAGGATCTGTTGCGTAGGCCTTTGTGTATGCCTCGTAAATGTCCTTTCCGCAGGCAACTCCGCAGGGGTTTGAGTGCTTGCAGGCCACAACCGCAGGCTCGTCAAATTCCTTTAAAAGCTCCAAAGCACCGTGGGTGTCGTTTATGTTGTTAAAGGAAAGCTCCTTGCCGTGAAGCTGTTTAATACCCGTTAAAAGCCCTCTGTTGTCGCCTACTTCCTTATAAAAAGCAGCGGACTGGTGGGGATTTTCGCCGTAACGCATATTCTGAACCTTTTCAAAGGCAAGTGAAATGGTGTCGGGATATTTGGGGAGCCCTGCCTTGTCCTTTAAATAATTTGCTATAAGGCTGTCATAGTGGGCTGTGTGGTTAAATACCTTTGCGGCAAGATAAAACTTTGTTTCCGCCGAAACACCGCCGTTCTGCTTATATTCCTCAATGATTTTATCATAGTCCGACGGGTCTGTAACAACGGCTACGTCCTTATAGTTTTTGGCCGCCGCCCTTATCATAGAGGGGCCGCCTATGTCTATGTTTTCGATGGCTTCGGGCAGGGTTGTTCCCTCTTTGAGAATAGTCTGTTTAAAGGGATAGAGGTTTACCGCTACAACATCAATAAGAGTAACGTCCAAGTCCTCAATCTGCTTCATATGGTCGGGATTGTCTCTCATAGCCAAAATACCTGCGTGGATTTTGGGGTGAAGGGTTTTTACTCTGCCGTCAAGACATTCGGGAAAGCCCGTTACCTCTTCTATACCCGTCACTTCAACACCGTTTTCCTTAAGGGCTTTATAGGTTCCCCCCGTGGAAACAATTTCAAGGCCTAAATCGCTTAATGCCTTTGCAAATTCCACTATGCCCGTTTTGTCTGATACGCTTAACAATGCTCGTTTTTTCATATCTCTGCTCCTTTTTCTGTATTTTATATATTATAATTATAATTTTCGCCGCTGTCCTTTTCCTTGTCTGTTTTTGTAATTACAGTCTTTAAAAGAATGGGCGTTATTAACGTTGTTACAATTACCACGAAAATTATTGCCGGAAACAGAGTTACGTCGATAAGCCCCATTTCCTCTCCCTTTTGAGCAATAATAAGGGAAACCTCTCCTCTTGAAATCATACCAAACCCTATTGTCAGGGATTCGGTATTGCTGTATTTCATAAGCTTTGCACCGAAACCGCAGCCCAAAAGTTTTGAAACAACGGCCACAGCCAAAAGCAAAAGGGCAAATATAAACAAAGAGGGAGTTAAAGACCTCAGGTTTGTGTCTATTCCTATGCTTGCAAAAAATATGGGGGCAAATATCATATATGCAGTTATATTTGTCCTTTGCGAAACATAGTCCTTTATGCGGAGATTGCAAAGAAGAACCCCCGCAAAATAAGCCCCTGTTATATCGGTGATGCCGAAATAAACCTCAGATATATAAGCGAGAATAAAACAAAAACACAAGCTTGTTACAGAGGCCGTTCTGGTATTGTTATAATGCTCCAAAATATCCCTTTCCTTTTTTATTACAAAAGCCAATATGACAAGGAATATAAAAAAGGCGGTAATTTTCATATAAAAATAGTCAAAATCCGCTCCGTGGGAATTTGCGTTTGTAATAAGAGAAAGGTTTATTATACCTAAAATATCATCTATTACAGCGGCTCCCAAAATAGTTGTTCCTATTTTCCCTTTCAGCTTGCCCATTTCCTTTAAGGCTTCAACGGTTATCGAAACAGAGGTGGCCGTCAAAACAATACCGATGAAAATTCCTTTCAGAATATCCTTAGGGTCGGCTGTTCCAAACCAGAGATAATATAATCCGGATCCCATTATAAGAGGAATTATGACCCCTATAGCCGCAATAACAACGGAAGCCAAGCCGTCCTTTTTTATCTCGGTTAAATCAGTTTCAAGGCCGGCTATAAACATAAGCATAATACAGCCTATTTCCGAAATTTGAGCAATATAATCAGACTCGGGAATGACTCCCAAAATCGAGGGACCCAAAATAAGACCGGCTAAAAGAGAGCCTACAACCTGAGGCATATCAATGTTTCTTGACAAAATTCTCATTGCTTTGGTAAATAACAATATTACGGCGATTACCAAAAGAAAAGTATAATCCATAAGTCTACCTCTTTTTCCGGAACAAACTCTTGACATATCATTTTTTTATGCGTATCATTATATTAACACATTAAAGTCAATTTTACAAGGGCTTGAAAGGAAAATTATATGCAAAACATACTTTTTATGACAGACCTTGACGGTACTCTTTTAAACAATAATAAAGAAGTAAGCAGAACCTCGGCGGACATCTTAAACAGCCTTATTGAAAGGGGTCTTAAATTCAGTGTTTCAACCGCCAGAACTCCGGCCACGCTTTATGAAATTTTAAAAGAGCTTAAGCTTAACTATCCCCTTTGCTGTATGAACGGAGCGGCTTTTTTCGATATGAAAGAGGAAAAATACATAAAATATTATACAATAGAGGAGGGGCTTGTTTACAGGCTCATAGAAATTTGTCACAGAGCAAAAATTTCCCCTTTTATTCACTGTATAAAAGACAACAACAGGTCAAGGGTTTCCCCCTTTATTAACGGTGCAAGGGACAACAGGCTTTATGTCTGTTATGAAAACACAGAGTCTGAGGCTGCGGAGAATTTTCGCAGGGAAAGAGAGGGACTTAGGCTCAAAACCTATATTCATGCCCCCTACAGCCCTAAATTCGGTCAAGCCATCTACCTTACCCTTTTGGGGGAGGAAGCAAAAACAAGAGAGGTTTTGGCCGAAATCGAAAATGAGGGGCTGTCGGCGGCCTTAGGCCTTAATTTTTACGAAGATATTTACAATAAGGGCTTTTATTACCTTGAAATTTGTGATAAAATGGCTTCAAAGAAAACAGGGCTTAAATTTTTAAAGGAATTTTCCAAAGCGGAACAGGTTTATGCCTTGGGGACAACCTAAACGATTTGCCTATGCTTAAGGAAGCCGACAAAAGCTTCGCCATGGAAAATGCCGCTTCGGAGGTTAAGGCCTTTTGCAATGAAGTTATAGGCAAAAACACAGAGGACAGCGTTGCTTTGACAATAAAAAAAATAACGGAGGGTGAATTATAATATGAAAGAGCTTATAGATCTATACACAACCTTTTTCAGAATAGGCCTCTTTACTTTCGGGGGAGGTATGGCTATGCTGCCTATGCTTACAAAAGAGGTTGTGGAGGACAAAAAGTGGGCCACAAACGAGGAAATTTTGGATTATTTTGCCATAGGCCAGTGTACCCCCGGCATTATCGCCATAAATACATCGACTTTCATAGGCACAAAAAGAAAGGGAGCCATAGGCGGCGTAACGGCCACCCTGGGAATGGTAACCCCCTCTGTCATCGTTATACTTATTATAGCCTCCATACTTTCACAGATTATGGAATATGAAATCGTAGGCCATATTTTTGCCGGAATAAGAATAGCCGTTGCGGCTCTTGTTACCGAGTCCCTTGTGGGAATTTTAAAAAGCGGCATAAAGGATATTTTCGGTTTGGTTTTCTACCTCATAATACTCACATTCTGCATTTTTGTAACCAACTCCCCTATCTTGGTTGTTATAGCAGGCATAGCTGTGGGAATTTGCAGAATTAAGCTTGTTGATAAAAACGACAAAAAGGAGGGGAAGCGTAATGTATAATCTTTTGCTCCTTATGTATGAGTTTTTTAAGATAGGGCTTTTTTCCGTAGGCGGCGGCCTTGCCACTCTGCCCTTCCTCTATAACCTTGCCGCAAAGGACTACGGCTGGTTCGACACCTCTGCTCTTGCGGATATGATAGCGGTTTCCGAGTCTACCCCCGGTCCTATGGGGGTAAATATGGCCACCTACGCAGGCTATCACGCCGCAGGAATTTTAGGAGGAATCTTCGCCACTCTGTCCCTTGCTGTTCCGGGGATTATAATTATAATAATATATAAATTTTTGGAGAAATTCAGAAACAACAAATATGTAGACGGTGTTTTCTATGCCCTCCACCCTGCCGTGGGCGCCCTTATAACCCTTGCCTGCTTTGAGGTCTATAAGTCCTCCTTTTTAGGCGGAGAGGAATTTTATATAAAGCCCCTTCACCTTATTCTGTTTTTGGCAATCTTCGGTATTAAGGTGTTCCTTGCCAAAAAGAAAAATAAAAAAATTCACCCCGTAGCCGTTATAGCAATAGGGGCTGTTTTGGGCATTTGTTTTGGACTTTAGGCTATGGAAAAGAGATATTATTCCGCAAACGATTTTTACAGGGAAAAATTCGGTGAAAGGCTTATTAAAATTGCCCTAAACGGGGGATTCACCTGCCCCAACAGAGACGGAAGCAAGGCTGTGGGCGGCTGTATATTCTGCTCCCCCTCAGGTTCAGGAGACTTTGCCGGAAACAGGGACAAAACCATAACAGAGCAGTTTTACGAAATGAAAGAAATTATGAACAAAAAATGGCCTGATGGGGTTTATATGGCCTATTTTCAGGCTTTTACAAACACCTATGCTCCGGTCAGCGTCTTAAGAGAGAAGTTTAACGAGGCCTTGAGCCTGCCGGAGGTTAAGGCTCTTTCAATAGCCACAAGGCCGGACTGTCTTGAAAGCGATAAAATAAGCCTTATAAAGGAGCTTAACGAAAGTGTCTATACCTGTGTGGAGCTGAGGCTTCAAACCTCTAAGGAGGAAACCGCTCTGCTTATAAACCGCTGTTTTGACAATAACTGCTTTAAAAAGGCGGTTAAAGACCTTGAGGGCATAGACGTAACGGCTCATATTATTTTGGGGCTTCCGGGAGAAACGAAGGAGGATATGCTTAAAAGCGTTTGCTTTGCGGCGGACTGCGGAGTTAAGGGCATAAAGCTCCAGCTTCTTCACGTTCTGAAGGGTACAAAGCTTGCCGAAATGTATGAAAGAGGCGAATTTAAAACCCTTACTCTTGAGGAATATGCGGATATAGTTGTTTCCTGCATAGAAATCCTGCCTGAGAACATAGTTATCCACAGAATAACAGGCGACGGCAAAGGAGCCGACCTGATTGCTCCCCTTTACAGCAAAAACAAGAAAAAAGTTTTAAACACCATAAACAGAGAGCTTATAAAGAGAAACACATATCAGGGGAAGCTTTCCCCGACAAATAAAGCAAAATAACACTTTACAAATAAAAATTGCCGCAGACCGAAAAAACAGTCTTACGGCAATTTTTTATTTGTCAGTTTTTTTGCGGAAGTATTGTATTCTTCGGATAAATCCTCGGCAAGATAACCATCGCTCATACAGTGAAGATCGGAAATGCCTCGGCTGATAAGCTTATATTCTACAGAATTGTAGAAAAAGTCAAGGGCTTTGCTTAGAGTAAGCTTTTCCCTTTCCGCAAATAATTTTATCACTCTCACATATTTTTTTTGTAAAAGAATGGGGTGTGCGTTCATAAGCTTTTGCTCTCCTTAAAATGCAGGTATTTATCTATTGCTTTTTGACTGCGGAAGCATATTTGCATATTGGGCTTCTCATACTTAAGTCTTTTTATAGCTTCTTTTTTGTCAATTAATCCGTCAAAATATAACTCTAAAGTGTTAAAAACCTTGTCGTTTGCTACTCCGCCCGTAACTATATCATAGCTTGTGTTGTCATTTCCGCTTCTGCATAAAATAATAAAATCAAGCCATTCTTCACAGTAGGAATTAAACCTTAATACATTCAACTCGGAAAAAGCCTTTTCGTCAAATATATAAGAGGAAATAATCCCCTTTTTGCCCTGTCCCTTGAATTTTAAAGACCAGCTCTCTGCCTGTTCAAGCAGGGGTGTGGTATAGAAGCCCTTTCCGAAATCCACTTTTGAACGGGAATGTGCAGTATCAGGCTTGAGCATTTCGATGTAGGAACCGTGGTAAACAATCATACCTCAACCCCCTTTTCTCTTATGACGGATATTATGTCATCTATTATATAATCCTTTCCCTGAGTATGGAGAGGCTCATAACAGGGGATAATATAGCTGTAAAGTATATCACTTTTTTCGGTCAGGGCTTTATACAGCCTGTCGGCGGTTATGCCGAGCTCAACAGCGGTATTTTCTATGCAAAAAACAGCAAATTCAAGCTCATCGGTATTTTTTATTTTATTATTATCCGCCATTTTATGCTCCTCCTTAGGTGTTTCGGTTATTTTCTTTTAGCTTTATTATATACCGACGGAACCGCAAAATCAATATCTGTCTTAAATTTACAGAATATTTTTTCTGCACACCTCAACGGCTTTAAACAATACAAAAGGCAAAAAAGAAAGTAAAATAACATCAAACCACAGCTTAGGGTCAAGAGACACAAGGCCGAAAATTCGGGACGCAAGGGGAAGCTCTGCGGCAAGAACAACGATCAGAAAGCCCAGTATAAACGAAAGATTTAAGAATTTGTTTTTAAAAAGCTCTTTTCCTCGCATATTGAAGCCGTGAAAAAGCTGCGATATGCAGAGAACGGCAAAGGCCATTGTCCTGCCGACGGTTAAGCCCGAAAGGGTTTTTCCGAAAATAAAAGCGGCAAGGGTAACGGCACTTATGACAATACCCTCGAAAATAATTTTTATTATAAAGGGGCGGTCTATAAAATTCGTTTCTTCAACAGGAGATCTTTTCATAATGTCCTCATCGGGCGGCTCTAAGGCCATAGCTATAGCAGGGAAGCAGTCCGTAATAAGGTTTACCATAAGAAGCTGAACCGCCGGCAGGGGCAGCTCAAGACCTGCGGCCACAGCGGCAAATATACATAAAAGCTCACCTATATTGCAGGACAGCAGAAAGTGAAGTGATTTTTTGAGATTGCCGTAAATTACTCTTCCCGTTTTAACGGCTCGGGGCAAGGAGTTTAAATCATTAAAAACTATGTGAGAGGCATTGTAAAGCTCCGGTCTGCTGCTGAGACAGCCCCCTACGTCCGCCGCTGCCATAAACCGCCTGTCGGCTTCTGCCTCTCCTATAAAGCAGATAATTTCACCCTCGCTCCACATATTGTAAAAGGTTTTTTCGTCTGCCTTGTCAATTATCTTTATTCCCGTCTCCTCAAGTTGGGCCTTTTCCTTATTTCCTATGTTGTCGGGATTCAAAAAAACAGCCTTAATCTGACCTAAAGCCTCGGTACAAATAAGACTTCTGACGTATATATCCTCCCTTGAAAGACAGCAGATTCCCGAAGAAAGCATAATTGTAACAATGGCAGGCAGACTTTCGGGAATAACCGCCACCGCAAGGCTTAAAGAAAGCAGGAGCATATCCCCCAAACCGCCGCCTCTTAATATTCCGCCTAAAAATATTATTATGCAAAAGGCCCCCGTTAAGGCGCACAAAAGCCGCCCAACTTCCGAAAGCCGCCTTTGCATATGGGTAGGCCGTTCGTCTTGTGTGTCCCCTATTATTTCCTCGGCCTTAAGCTCCTGAACCGTTCCGAAAAGGGCGTTCAGAATAAGTATGGCAAGGATTATAAGGCTGTCCGTACAGAAACCGGCTCCGCTTAAAAGCTGTGCCCCTCCGCTTACGGCGGCGCATATTATAAGAAGAATAATCGTAAAATCCTGAAATTGTCTTAAAAATGTCTTTAATATTTTTTTCATTTTTTAACATCAAATCCCCTGTATTTCTTTTTATTTATATTCAAAGAAACGCTTGATTCATTACAGAATAAATGTTAAAATTATTATTGGGGAATCGGTTCCCAAAAGGAAAGGAGATTTTGTTATGGATAAAAAAATAAACCTGCCAAAATATTGGAGATATTTTACACTGGGCTTTTTGATGCTTTGCTGGATTGTTCTTGTTTTTATAATGGATAAGCCTGAGTGGACGATTATTCCCGCTTTTATTGTCTATCTTTTGATAAATGCCCTTGTTTTCAGAAGCTATACTTTGGGGGTCATAGGAAATTACTGGTATACCATAAGGCATTTTGAAAAGGCCTACAAGTATTTTGAAAAGGCCGTAAAAAGCGGCACTCACCATGTCAAGGCTCTCTATCTCTATGCTTTAAGGCTTTTACAGGACGGAAACGGCAGGGAAGCCCTTAAATATTTTGAGCTTGCGGAAAAGTATAACTGCGGCATTCTTATGGAAAAATATATAACCGTTTCAAAGAGCAGCTGTTACTGGATAATGGGGGAAATTGACAAGGCCATTTCCCTTTTGGAGGGGCTTATGGAAAAATTCTCCTACATAAGCACTGACGCCTACACAACCTTAGGCTATCTTTATTTTTTAAAGGATAACCTTGAGAAAGCTGAGAAATACACAAACAAGGCCATAGAGGACAGCGAGGATCACGCTCCGGCCTGGGACAATTTAGGCCAGATTTACTATAAAAAGGGAAAAACCGACAAGGCGAAGGAGTATTTTGAAAAGGCTCTTTCTTATAAGGAAATTGCAGACAGCCTGTATTTTATGGGCAGAATAAGAGAGGACGAGGGCAAGGAAAAGGAAGCGGAAGAATATTACGAAAGGGCTTTAAAATGCAGCATTTCAGCCCTTAACACTGTAACAGAGGAAGAAATTAAAAACAGGCTTAAGACCTTAAAATAAAAAAACAGGCGGCTTATGTATCAGTAAACAGTAAGCCGCCTGTTTTTATATGTTGTAAAAGAACAAATTCATATATTATTTATGCTGATTTATTATAAACACACGCAACTCATTAATTCTGTCTAAGGGTATCTGCGTGAGTTTATTAATGATTATAGGTTCGTAGTTGTCTTTTATCATCTCCATAGCAACACTTTCCTTGCTTTCCGTGTTGCCCTTTTCGCGTCCTCTTGCTTCGCCCTCGGCACGACCTTGTGCATGACCCTGTGCGTGACCTTGAGCAATACCCTGTGCGCGTCCCTCCGCAAGACCCTCGGCTATAGCCTTTGCCCTGCTTTCGGCTATGAGATTTTCTTCGTGGATTTTATACATTTCCTCTTGATCAAATAAGTCTATCATAATGTCAACAACCTCCTTTTCCTGTCCTTTGAGAAATTCCGTCAAAATTTCTTCGTCTTTACAAATGCGTATTGCTTCCTGTACGGCTTTTGAAGTCCTGCCGTATATTTTTGCCTGTGCATCAACTACCTTTGAAAATGTTACATACTGGCTGATTATGCCCCTGCCGTTTTTCTCGGTAATAAGTTTAAGGAACCGCTGATTAATTAGCTCATCGCATCTTCAATGCTGCTTTTTCCGATTGCGGCGTCAGTCGCTTTTGACGTAGGCTCCGGCTACGCCCGCAAGCGACTTCCTTGCCCTCGAAAAAAGCGGCCTCGAATCTGCTTCGGCGAATTAATCATCGCTTCCTTAACTCTTACTTCAATAGCCGTTTCTTCGCCGCCGAAAAATTCCTCTGACAGAGTTATAACGTCTTTTCTTGTTTTCTTATCGCCTGTATAAACGACATATAACTCAGGCTTAGGTATTTTAACGGGCTTAGAGTCATATAAATCCCTTTTTGCGGCCTTAAAATATTCCTGATAGGTTCTCGCCAAATACATAAAGCTTCTGATTATTATGTTTACCGATACGGTAGACTGGGCTTCCACAAGGACAAAGAGCTTATCCTTAACCGCAAAGCCCAAATCATTTGTCATATCGTTTATAAGTATGGGTTCAAGGGTTATTATCTCTATGTCATCGGCTGTAGTTTTTTATCCTCAGGGCGAAGTGCCTGATATAGCTGTAAAAGGTACTTCTTTTGGCGAAACATTTTTGTAAAAACACTGTCTTTTATTTTCCTTTTCATTTCATATCCACCTGTCGAGGCAGAAAAAAATCTGCTGCTTTTTAATTTCATTAATCAGGCTCACCCCCTTTCTTCTTATATTAATTATACTGTAAAATGGTTTAATTATCAATCCCAATTCGAAAAAACTTTAAACAAATTGAAGAAACCGCAGTTTTCAAAGGCTTTTTTGTTTACAGCTATACATCTATTATTCCGTCATCGGGAGGTATAATAAAAATTAAAATTATATAGAGAATAACCGCTAAAGTTCCGAGGGAAAGAAAGGCGGCAGCTATCCAAATAATCCTTATGATTGTAGGGTCTATATTAAAATATTCGCCTATTCCTCCGCAGACGCCGGAAATCATTTTGTTTCCTTTTGATCTTTTAAGTTTTTTCATATGTATACTTTTACACCTCCCAAATGTTTTATCAGTTATTTTTATATTTCATACCGCATAGCTTGTGTTCGGCAAAGCTGTAGCATTTGTCGCCGCTTACTATAATATGATCCAAAACCTTTATGCCTAAAGGGTCAAGATAGTTTTTGATTGCGGATGTTGTTTTGAGATCCGTTTTTTGAGGGGCCGAGATTCCCTCCGGGGTGGTTGTGGGCAAGGATTACATATCTTGCCTTTGCGTCTAAAACCTTTTCTACAACCTCTTTCATAGACAGCTCTATGGAGTTTACGGAATTTGAGCTTATAACAAGATCCTTTATTAAGGCCATTTTCTTGTTTTTCTCGGTCAAACAGATTATATAAAAGGTTTCCACATCAGATGTTTTGCCTATAAATCTTGAAATTGCATATTGCCGGACACGAGCCGGAGTATCCAAATATTTGGGCTGTTCATTAAGCCTTTTTACATAAATTCCTGCAATATCGGAAATAAGCGAAATCAAGGCCGCTGTTCTTTCCGTAACGCCGCTCCTTCTCTTTATTTCGTTAGCATCGGCATTTAACAGAGCGGTAAGAGAGCCGCCGAATTCGTTTAATATCTTATGAGCAATTTCATTTGTATCGCCTTGAGGATAGGCATAAAAGAGCAGAAATTCCAAAATCTGATGGTCGGCAAAGCTGTCAAGACCGCCCTCTTTTATATATCTGGCGGTTACTCTCTTTCTGTGACCAGCGTGAACATTTTTAGGCTTTTCTTCTCTTTCCGTCTTTTGCTTCATCAGCTTTCCTCTTTAACTTCCTCGGTATATCCGCACTCAGGGCTTGAACAGGCTGTTTTCTTTGTTTTCTTTTCCACAAGGGGGCTTCCGCAAACGGGACAAAGACCGCCCGTAGGCTTGTTCCACGAAATAAAGTCACATTCCGGGTTGTGTTCGCAGCCGTAGAATTTCCTGCCTTTTTTACTCTTTTTAATATAAACCTTTCCGCCGCACTTAGGGCACTTTACCCCCGAATCCTCATAATAGGGCTTAGTGTTCCTGCATTCGGGAAAGCCGGGACAGGCAAGGAACTTTCCGTATTTTCCGAATTTAATAACCATATTTCTGCCGCAGTTGTCGCAGATTATGTCCGTTTCTTCTTCCTTAACGGAAACATCAGACTGTTTTTCCATAGCCTCGTCAAGAAGCTCTTCAAAATGAGGATAGAAATCCCTTAAAATCTGCTTCCATTCGTGCTTTCCCTCCTCGACCTCGTCAAGCTGTTCCTCCATTTTCGCCGTAAAGTCTACATTCACAATGTCGCCGAAGTTGTTTTTGAGAATCTCATTTACAACCTCCCCAAGCTCTGTGGGGTAGAAAAGCTTGTTTTCCTTTGTAACGTAGTTTCTTGCGGTTATGGTGCTTATGGTGGGGGCATAGGTTGAGGGGCGGCCTACGCCTATTTCCTCCAATGTCTTTATAAGAAGAGCTTCCGTATATCTGGCCGGGGGCTGAGTGAAGTGCTGTTCGGGGATAAGCTTCTCAAGCTTTAGGGTCTCTCCCTGAACACATTCGGGAATTTCCTCCTCCGGCTTTTTTTCCTCATATTTTTTATAAACAAGGAGGTAGCCGTCAAAGCTGAGTCTGCTGCCGCCTGCATTAAGGCGGTAATCTCCGCAGTCTATCTTAACGGAGCATATGTCGTAGACGGCCCGGGGAAGCTGGCTTGAAACAAACCTTTCCCATATCATTTTATACAGCTTAAACTGATCGTTTGACAGACTGTCCTTTATCATAGAAGGCTTTCTTGTAACCAAAGTAGGGCGGATAGCCTCGTGGGCGTCCTGGGCTCCTGCTCTCGACTTATATTCCCGTCTTTCACAGATATATTTTTCGCCGTATTCCGTGCCTATAAAGGCTCTCGTTTCGGCGTAGGCCTCATCGGCCACTCTTACGGAGTCCGTACGGATATAGGAAACAAGGCCTACAGTACCCTCGCCCTTTATGCTTACTCCCTCATAGAGCTGTTGGGCTATGCTCATTGTTTTCTGGGCGGAAAAATTGAGTATTTTCGAGGCCTCCTGCTGCATTGTACTGGTTGTAAAGGGAGGAGCCGGGTTCTTTGCCCTTGTTCCTTTTTTAACCTCTTTTACAATAAAATCCTTTTCCGAAAGAGCCTTTAAAGCCTCATCGGCTTCTTCTTTGTTTTTTATTTCTATATTTTTGCCGTCCTTTTTCGTAAGCTTAGCCTTGAGCTTTTTGCCTTTGGATGTTTTAAGGGCGGCCTCTATGCTCCAATATTCATCGGGTATGAAATTATCTATTTCCTCGGCTCTGTCGCAGATAAGCTTAAGTGCCACAGACTGAACCCTGCCTGCGCTTAAGCCTTTTTTTACCTTTTTCCACAAAAAGGGACTTATTTTATAGCCCACTATTCTGTCAAGGGCTCGTCTTGCCTGTTGAGCATCTACAAGATCCATATCTATGTCACGGGCTTCCTTTATGGAACGCTTAACGGCTGTTTTTGTAATCTCGTTAAAGGTTATTCTGCGAACCTTATCCTTTTTGTCGTTAAGCTTAAGGGCATAGAGAAGGTGCCAGCTTATGGCTTCTCCCTCACGGTCGGGGTCGGTAGCAAGATATATCTTGTCGGCGGTTTTAATCTCACGGCGGAGCTTCGCCAGAGTTTCGCCCTTTCCTCTTATTGTTATATATTTAGGTTCAAAATCATTTTCTATGTCTATTCCGAGCTCGCTTTTGGGCAGGTCTCTTACGTGACCCATAGTAGCCTCTATTTTATAGCTGCTTCCCAAAAATTTCTTAAGAGTTTTTGCCTTTGCAGGCGATTCCACAATAACAAGGTTCTTGCTTGAAGCCATGTGATTGTCCTCCTTTTACATTCCTTTATATTCATTCATATTTTAATACTTAAGTTACGGGCACACATACCTCGAAGCCGGCAGTTTCTTTACAAGTCCGCTCATTTCAAGGGTAAGCAAAATAAGCTGAACCTCTGATATGTCAAGGCCTGTTTTCATAATTATATCGTCGAGAGCCGTTTCTCCCGAATTTATACAATCATAAACCAATTTTTCTTTATTTTCAAGAGTAATTTTTTCCTTTTTTCTTTTTCCGCTTCGCAAGTCTCAAGCCCTATGGCAAAAAAAGCGTCTTTTGCTTCGGTTATAGGTGCGGCCCCCTGTTTTAAAAGATTGTTTGTGCCTTTGCTTGCTCTTGAAGTAATGTTCCCTGGCAGGGCGAAAATCTCTCTGCCCATATCAACCGCAAGATTCGCCGTTATAAGAGAGCCGCCTTTCTCATTTGCCTCAACCACCACAACCGCCATAGACAGTCCGGCTATAATTCTGTTTCTTTCGGGGAAATAACGGGGGTTTGCCTTTTCGTCAACGGGATATTCGGAAATAACACAGCCTTTTTCCACTATCCTCTTCATAAGCTGTTCGTTTGTTTTGGGATAGCAGACATTTATTCCGCAGCCCAAAACAGCTATTGTCTTTCCTCCGCCCTTAAGAGCACCTCTGTGAGAGGCTGAGTCTATACCGTCGGCCATACCGCTGACAACGGTAATCCCTGCCAAGGCGAAATCCTCTGCAAGCTTAAGTGCGGAGGATATGCCGTAGGGAGTGGCCTTTCTCGTGCCTACCATACTGACTTTTTTATCAAGAAGAGTATTTTTGTCCCCAAGAAGATAAACCCCCAAAGGAGCGTCATAGGCCTCCCGTAAAATTTCCGGGTAATAGCCGTCCTCTTTTATTATATAGTCAGCCCCCAAAGAATAAACCCTTTCGGTATATCTTTTAAGCTTGTCAATATTCCTGTTTGAGGTTATGTCCTCTATGTTGGCCTCTGTCAGCCATTTTATGTCCTTAAGCTGTGCTTCGGGGGCTGTGTAAACCGCCTCCGCCGAACCGAGCATATGCAGAAGCTTATCCTTTTTGCCGTGGCTTATTTTTGAAAGACCCGAAAGCCACATTATATATTCTTTTTCCTTAAGCATGATTTTTTATTCCCTGTTTCTGTCAAAGCCTCTTAAAGACAGTGCCTCGGCTAAGTTTGAAAGGCCTATGTTTTCACTGCCCTCAAGGTCGGCTATTGTTCTGGCTATTTTAAGTATTTTATGATAAGAACGGGCGCTTAATGAAAGCTTATCGAAAGCATTTTTTATAAGTGCGCTTTCCCTGCTTCCCAAAGGGCAGTATTTGTCTATCCTTGAGGCCGTAAGCTGTGAATTGAACCTAAAGCTCTCGTTTTTATATCTTTCTGTCTGTATTTTCTGAGCCGCCGCAACTTTCCTCTTAAGCTCCGCTGAGCTTTCTCCCGGCCTTGAGTCCGAAATTTTACTGTAGTCTATGCCGCTTGCTTCGACTTGAATGTCTATCCTGTCGAGAAGAGGCCCCGAGATTTTGTTTTTATACCTTATTATTTGGTTCTGGCTACAGCTGCACCTGTCGGAATAGCCGTAATAGCCGCAGGGACAGGGGTTCATTGCCCCTACAAGCATAAGATTCGCCGGGTAAGTCATTGTCCCGTTTACTCTGGATATTGTAATCTCCGAATCCTCCAAGGGCTGGCGAAGCTCCTCCAAAACGTCCCGTGAAAATTCGGGAAATTCGTCAAGGAACAACACGCCGTTGTGGGCTAAGCTGACCTCTCCCGGACGGGGAAATTTTCCGCCTCCTACCATAGCGGCGTTTGAGATTGTGTGATGGGGGCTTCTGAAAGGGCGGTTTGCTATAAGGGCGCTTTTGTCCTTTATAAGCCCTGCCACGGAATATATCCTCGTTACGTCTATGCTTTCGTCAAAGGTCATATCGGGAAGTATAGCAGGCAGTCTCTTAGCCATCATAGTCTTTCCTGAGCCGGGAGGCCCTGTCATAATTATGTTGTGCATACCCGCTGCGGCAATAAGCATAGCCCTCTTTACGTTTTCCTGCCCCTTAACGTCCTTAAAATCAAGCTCAGCCTCGGAACCGAAGTTATTTAATACGGCAGGCTCTGTTATGTAAGGCTCTATAGGGTAGGCTCCGTTTATATATCCGCAGCATTCTTTTAAATTTCTGACGGGAATTATGTCTATGCCCTTTACAAGGGCGGCCTCGTTTCTGTTGTCATAGGGAACAACAAAGGCGGAAAAGCCCTGGGCCTTTGCGTGGAGAACCATGGGCAGAATACCGTCTACACGTCTTATGCTTCCGTCAAGAGAAAGCTCTCCGGTAAAGACGGTTGTTTCAAAAATTCTTCTGTTAAGCTTAAAGCTTCCGGAAAGAATCCCCAAGGCTATGGGCAGGTCATAGGAGGGGCCGGCCTTTTTAAGCCCTGAGGGAGCAAGGTTTACAAGTATTGAATTATTATTGGGAAACTTAAGCTCCGAGTTTGCCGAGGCTGACTTCACCCTCTCTTTAGCCTCTTTTACCGATGAATCCGGCAGCCCCACAATATCAAAGGAGGGAAACCCCTTTCTTATATCGGCCTCAACACTTACAATAAACCCGTCAAGCCCGTTTATGCCGCAGCTTTTAACACATACAATCATAGCCCTTAAATTCTCCTTAAAGCAACACTGAAATTTTCTGTCATACTCTTATATTTTGTTTCCTTAAGGAACCGCTGATTAATTAGCTCATCGCATCTTCAATGCTGCTTTTTCCGATTGCGGCGTCAGTCGCTTTTGACGTAGGCTCCGGCTACGCCCGCAAGCGACTTCCTTGCCCTCGAAAAAAGCAGCCTCGAATCTGCTTCGGCGAATTAATCATCGTTTCCTTAAACAAATTCTTTAAACAAATACTACCATTATATAAAGATAAATGCAAGAGTTTTTTATACCGAATTTATGAAATCCCATTAATATTTATTGCAAACATTTACACATATACTCCTACAGAGGCAATTTTTTAATCTTTGAGTATTGTCTGGGATATGTTTTGGGTGTAGGTCTCACTTTCTTTATATAAACAAGCGTGTGTGTAAAATCGCAAATTGTTATCTTTTCCGTTTTTTCCGTCCTGCCGCCCAAAAGCTTTACGGCTTTTTCCGCTTTCTTTACCTCTGCCTCAGGCTCAGGCCCTTTTAGGGCAATAAAATATCCTCCGACCTTTACAAAGGGCAGACACAGCTCCGCAAGCACACTCATATCCGCTACAGCTCTTGAAAGTGCAAAGTCAAAGTTCTCCCTAAGGGGCGTTCTTGCGGCTTCCTCGGCTCTTTGGTGAATACAGTCGACGTCCCTTAAGCCTAAAGCGGAAACAACCTCCTTAAGGAAATTCACTCTTTTGTTAAGGCTGTCAAGAAGCACAAGTCTAACCGAAGGCTCCGCAATTTTAACAGGCAGCCCCGGAAAACCGGCTCCCGTCCCTACGTCTATTACAGACTTTCCATTAAAATCAGTAAATTTAAGAGGAGAAAGGCTGTCCAAAAAATGCTTATAGGCTATTTCATATTCGTCTGTTATTGCCGTTAAGTTTATCTTCCCGTTCCAATCAAGCAGCAGCTCCTTGTAAAGCACAAAATCCTCCGCCGCTTTCTCCGAAACACCGTTTTGAATTAAAATATTCTTCATAATCCGCCTCTTGATACAAATAATAAGGTAATAATACCACAAAAAATCCGCCATTGCAATAAGCCGAACCGAAAAATCAGTACAAACATACGAAAGGTTTTTATATGTAAAAATAAAAAGACCGTTAAAAATGGGATTATATTTAATTTTTCTTATTTGTCAGGGATTTTTTTAAAAAACGGGAATTAAAAATTACAAAAAGTGTTGGATAATTATTTTAAATATGTTATAATATTATAGTGTTTTACAGAAGAGTTAAGAAACCGCTGATTAATTAGCTCATCACAGCCTTGAAAAAAATATTGAAAAAGGAAACGGGGAAAGATAGAAAAGGAGGTTTTTATGTGAAAAAATCATTTAATTTGTTTAAAAGAATCGAAAGCGGAGTCTTGGCCTTTGCTTTGTGTACAGGGCCTGTAGGTATATTGTCTGTCGGGGCGGCTCAGGGGAGTGTTATAACCGTAGGTAAGGGCTCGGGCTATGACTTTAATACAATTACGGAGGCTCTTGAGAGCGTTTCCGTTACGCCTGCGAAAAACAGTCCTTTGACGATAAAAATTGCCGAGGGCACATATGAAGAAAGCTTTACGGTTTCTCTGCCCTATGTAAGCCTTGTAAATGAGGGCAAGGCGGAGGACGTTGTAATAACCTATGACAAGGCCGTGGGACAGGCGGATATGAGCAAGAGGGCAGGTACGGAGAAAACCGCTACCGTGGCCGTAAGTGCCGAAGCCGTTGGTTTTAGGGCTGAAAATATAACGTTTCAAAATTCCTATAATTTAGAACAGGAGGAGGAATATTCACAAGCCGTGGCAATTACTACCTCGGCGGATATGGTTACCTTTGAGGGCTGCCGCTTTATAGGCAGACAGGACACAATGTATTTAAAGGGAGCTTCGAAAGGCGCCGATGTTTCGGGCAGCGCAAATTCCGCAAGGGTATATCTTACGGGCTGCTATATAGAGGGAACAATCGACTTTATATTCGGCGATGCTACGGCATATTTTGAAGGCTGCGATATAAATATGGCCTACAGAGAGGGCGGCGGCTATTTTACAGCTGCAAACACTACCCTCTATAATATAGGCTATGTTTTTGACGGCTGTAATTTTACTGTTGACAGCCGCTATACAGAAGCAGACGCAGAAAGCATATATCTGGGCAGGCCTTGGCAGGCGGACGCCGACCACCCCAACTTCGGCTCAAGCGTTCTTATTATGAACTCGTCCCTTCCTGCGGTTTTGAACAGCGACGGCTTTGCCCTTTGGGACGAAACAACCCGGACGGACAAGGTTCGTTTTATGGAATATAACAACACGGTTAAGGGGGCGGCCGAGAATACGGCGGCAAGGGCCGGCTATGTTAAAATTTTGACATCCGCCCAGGCGGCCAATTTTGCACCCTTTAATATTTTAAGAGGAAACGACACATGGAACCCGGGAAATTTTGAGTCTGTGGTAAACAGCCCCGGAGCCGAAATTACCTTAGGAGCCTATGAAATTTCCGTTCCCAAAGGAGAAAGCATAAGCCTTAAGGCCTATGTTCTTCCTTTAAATTCAAAGGAAACGGAGATTACCTATACAAGCAGTGACGGGAGTGTTGTTACTGTTGACAAAAACGGCCTTATTACTGCCCTTTCCGAGGGAAGTGTCTATATTACGGCGGCTCTTTCAAACGGCATGTACGCAAGAAGCCGGGTTACTGTTACGGCGGCAAGAACAGAAGCTCCCGTTGTTTCGGAAATTGCCTTATCCGAGGGTTCAAGCCTTAATGTGGGAAGCTGCTTAAGGGCAAGCTACAGCTTTAATACAAAAGAGGATATGTCTGAGGACAACAGTCTTTTGAGATGGAGCGCCATTGACACAGACGGAAATGAATACATACTGACAGAGGGCAGGGGAGAAGCCTTTAAGGAATATGTTGTTGCTTCCGACGAAAAGGGCTGTTATATAAAATTTTCCGTTTATCCCGAAACGAACACAAGCTACGGGGTTGTAGGCGAGGTTAAGAGTGCCGTTACGGAAAATACAGTCAGCGGAGAAAACAACGTCCTTATAAGCGAGGGCTTCGAGGCCGTTCCCGCTGATTGGCAGACAGGGGGAAGCTTAAGCCTTGTTTCAGACTATGACAACAAATACATAACGGGGGCAAGCGAAACAAATACAGCGGCGGACAGGCTTATTTCGTCTGTTAATATTTCCGGCGGAGATTTTAAGGCTGTTTTGAGAGAGAGGTTTAACCCCGAGGCAGACGGACTTTCAGGCGACAGCTATGAAGATATTTTTGTAAATTATATTGACGAAAACAACTACTATAAAATAAGAATAACAAGAGGGGGCAACACAAAGTCCCTGAGATGGTACATTATAAAGAGCGTTGGGGGAGTTGAAGAAACTCTTGTCTCCGATGAAAGCAGTATGTCCGGCAATGTTTTGCAAAATTCCGGAGAAAATAATCCTTTCTTTAAAATAAACATCGAAAAAAGCGGAGATAAGGTAACGGCCCGGTTTGTTTTGGAGGAAACATCCGCTGTTCTTTCAACCATATCCGCCGAATATGACGGCTCCCTTTCAAAGGGTACTTTCGGCCTTGAAATGTACGGCAAAACAGGGGGTATACTCATAGACTATATAAGGGTATTCGGCCCCTCAACAGAGGAAAAAGCAGAAACCGCCGCAAGGATATTTATAGCCGGAGATTCAACGGCCAAAGACTACGGCACAGACAATACAATAGGCGGCTGGGGCGAATATATACCCTATTATTTCTCCGATGAGGTTGAAATTATAAACAAGGCCGAGGGGGGAAGAAGCTCCCGTTCATTTATGAATCAGGGCAGGCTTGATGAAATCTGCGAGGAGGCTCATGAGGGGGACTATGTATTTATACAGTTCGGTATAAACGATGGCCAAACAGAGGACAACTACAGGCTTGAATATTCCGTAGCTCTGGGAGAGCCGGATGCAAACGGAGTTTATCCCTCTGTAAGACCCACAAAGGTTTCCACGCCTCAGGTTCTCTTAGACGCCTATAAGGACACAGGCTATCCCTACGGGGAAACCTACTATCCCTATGACGGAGGAACCTTTAAATGGTATTTACAGCAGTATGTAACGAGAGTTAGAGAAACAGGGGCCACGCCTGTTCTTATGACCTCTATTTGCAGAGTTTTCTTTGATTCGGACGGCAAAATAACCCCTCATCACGGAGAGAACGACGGCTATATAAAGGTTGCTTTACAGGTTGCGGAGGAAATGGACTGCGATGTTATAGATTTTTATGAAATAACAAAGGATTTGTATGAAAGCTACGGCTATATGATGGTTCAGGGTCTTGCAAACATAAAGGCTGACGGCTCTATGGATTTGACCCACTATAATAAATTCGGCGCAAACATAATCGCCAGTAAGTTTGCCGCCGCCGCTAAAGAGGCAGACATAGGCCTTGAGGACTATGTAACGGCTTCAACAGCGGATGTGGAGAGAACCGACGGCCTTAAGAGCGGAAATCTCTGGCTCGTGGGAGACGGCTATATGGCGGACTATTCAAAGACTTCGGCGGATTATACGGTTGAAAGGGCAAGTCTTTACAGCTATATGTCCGAATATCTTTCAAGCCTTTTGAACGTATATTCCTGCGGTGTAGAGGGGGCAAGCTCAAAGAGCTATATAGAAACGGCTGAATATACTGAATTTTTAAACGGTCTTTCAGCAGGGGACTATGTAATTCTCCATTTCGGAACAAATGATAAAATACCCGGTGAGGGCTATACAAGCCCCGAGGGAGACAAGGACACTGCGGGAAGCTTCCAATATTATCTTTATAACTACTACGTACAGCCCATAAAGGAGAAAAACGCAGTACCCATTATTATAACTCCCATTTCGGCTTATTCATTTGAAAACGGCGAATTTGTATATACCGACGGGGGCTACTGCGATGCGGCAAGGAACCTTGTTTCTGAGCTTCAGCTCTATTTCTGCAATATGACCGAAAATACGGCGCAGCTTTATATTGAGGCAGGGGAAGAGGACGGCAGACTTTACAACGCCTATGATTCCGAGGGAATTATTATAGCAAACAGCCTAAGTGAAATAGGGGCGAGGGAAGCCGTAAAGAGCTTCTTAAGCGCTATGGAATATTCAAGTTCGACCTTTAAGAGCTATATTCAGCTTCCCGATGAGGAAACAATCTACTTCACTAAGGGGGAGCTTGCGGAAAAAATTGCCGCCGCTTTCGGCTTTACAAGCTACGGCATACAGAAGTTTGCCGATATGCCTATGGGCAGGAGCTATGTTGACGCCTGCAACATTCTCAAGGAAAACGGAATTGCCGTAGGGGACGAAGAAAACTGCTTCTATCCCGAAAATCTTTTAACCGCCGAGACCTACGGTGAGCTTATGGGAAATGCTGCCAAAGCTTTAGGTGTCGGAACGGATATTGAATTTGAGGCTGAAATTGAGGGAGATTTTGTAACGGACAGAGAAGCAATGAGCGGAATTACAACTCTTTTAACACTTAAAAACTAAAAACTAAAAACAAAAAAACACTGAAAACGGTGATTGATAATGAAGAAAATATACACTGCTTTAATTTTTACAGCTTGTGTTATGCTGAATCTGACTGTTGTGTTGGGGGCGGATATAATTAAAACAAGGCTCTATTATGACGGAGCCCTTCATGACTATCAGGCGGAGGCCGTTTATATAACAATAAACGGCTCTCCCCTTGAGAGCTATTCCCTTCTTCCCGTTGTTATGAATGACAGAGTTCTTGTGTGCGCCAGAGATGTCTTTACAGAGCTTGGCTGCGGTATAGAGTGGGATAATGACAGCAGGGAAATTACGGTTACAAATAGTGGCGACAGGGTAGTTATACCTGTTGACAAAAATGTAATCTATAAAAACGGAAGTGAAATTTCGGTAGACACGGCCGCAAAAATTATAAACAGCTACACTATGGTTCCCGTCAGGGTTATAGCCGAGGCTTTAGGGGCGGAGGTCAGCTTTGACAGCGAAACCAGGATTGTATTTATAAACTTCCCCGATGAAGAGGAAGAACAGGAGGACGAAAGAGCCGAAAACAGCCAAAACACCGAAAAATCTCAAAAATCCGAAAGGACGGCGTCCTCAAGCAAAAGGGGTCTTAAGATTCTCTGGGACACAATAAGCTCCTATGAAGCAAACGACAACGAAACAAAGAGGATTCCCGTTGAGGGCTTGGATGTTATTTGCCCCACATGGTTTGAAATAACCGATTCCCGTGGGACAATTTCCGACATATCCAAAAAAAGCTATGTGGAATGGGCTCATGGCGAGGGCTATGATGTTTGGCCTCTTATTACAAACAGCTTCGATTCCTATATAACCTCAGGCTTTATAAATAATGAGGAAACGGTTGATAATATTATAGCGGAGCTTTTAGACCGCTGTATAGATTTGGGTGTAGACGGCATAAATATAGATTTTGAGAATATAAGTTCCTCCGACGGTGAGGCCTATGTTGAATTTATGAAGAAGCTTGCAGACAGATTCGGCGAGATGAATCTCATTGTTTCCGTTGACACCTTTGTTCCTGCGGCGTATAATGAAAAATATCATATGGAGGATATGGGGGAGATATGCGACTATGTTATTATGATGGCCTATGACGAACACTATTCTACAAGCACGGAAGCCGGTTCTGTTTCCTCCCTGCCGTGGGTAGAGCAATATTTGGAAACGGCGGTTGAGCTTGCAGACCCGGATAAGCTGATTTTAGGCTGCCCCTTTTATACCAGAGCTTGGCATGTAAACGCAGGCGGCTCGGTTGGCTTAAATTCAGCCTACGGTATGGACAGTGCAATGAAGCTTCTTGAGGATAACGGCGCAGAAATTTACTATGATGAGGAAACAGGCCAGAACTACGGCGAATATTATCAGCAGGGGGAAACCGTTAAAATCTGGCTTGAGGACGAAACCTCTTTAAGAGCCAGAATGGAGCTTGCCGTGGAATATGACTGCGGCGGAGCGACCTTTTGGAGAAGAGGGTTTGAAAACGAGGAAGCGTGGGATATTATAAATGAGTATTTTAAATAGCTTCCAAGGCTCCCCTTTTAAGGGGAGCTGTCCGGCAGGTTTCTTTACGCTGAATTGTTTTAGTATGTATTAAAATGTTAGTGCGGATTAGGGCTCTTGTTCCGGACTGAGAGGTGCTGAGAATCGGCACGCCGGAGCTTAACGGCACAAAATATTTTGAGTATGATTCCTTAATTTTACAAGAAAGGCGGAAAAGCTTATGAAAATGATTTCCTGGAATGTAAACGGCTTAAGAGCCTGTGTGACTAAGGGCTTTGAAGATGTTTTTAAAAATATGGACGCCGATTTTTTCTCCCTGCAGGAGACTAAGCTCCAACAAGGGCAGATTGATTTTGCCCCGGAGGGCTATTATTCCTACTGGAATTATGCTGAGAAGAAAGGCTATTCGGGAACGGCGGTTTTTACGAAAATCAAGCCCTTAAGCGTAAGCTATGGTTTAGGCATTGAGGAGCACGACAAAGAGGGGAGACTTATTACCCTTGAAACGGAAGATTTCTATTATGTAACCTGCTACACACCAAACTCACAGGACGGCCTTAAGAGGCTTTCCTACAGAATGGAGTGGGAGGACGCCCTAAGGGCATATTTTAAGGAGCTTGAGAAGAAAAAGCCCGTTGTTTACTGCGGAGACTTAAACGTGGCTCACAATGAAATTGACCTTAAAAACCCCAAAACAAACCGCAAAAACGCAGGCTTTACCGACGAAGAAAGGGGAAAAATGACAGAGCTTCTCTCAAGCGGCTTTGTGGATACATTTAGGTACTTATATCCCGATGCTGAGGGGATATATTCCTGGTGGAGCTACCGCTTCAGAGCAAGAGAGAAGAACGCAGGCTGGCGTATTGACTATTTTATAGTGTCTGAGAGCCTTAAGGACAGAATTAAAGGGGCAAAGACACACGCGGATATTTTCGGTTCCGACCACTGCCCCGTTGAGCTTATAATAGAATAAGACGGTGATGTTATGATAACGAAGCTGAACCATGCCGAGGCTAAAAGACTTCTTGATAAGGACAGGAGCCTTAAGCTTATAGACGTAAGAACAAAAGAGGAATTTGAGGAAAGCTATATAGACGGAGCGGAGCTTCTTCCCCTTGACGAAATAGAGAAAAGGGCAGGGGAGGCGCTTCCCGATAAGGAACAGGAGATTATGGTTTACTGTCAAAGCGGAAAGAGAAGCAAGGCTGCGGCGGAGCTGCTTGAGGAGATGGGATATAAGCATATCTATGATATGGGAGGGCTGATTGACTGGCCGTTTGAGGTGGTTATGTAGTTTGGGCGGCATAGGATTCGGGCGAGGCAAGGAAAGTACCCCTCAGTCCGAAGTTAGGGTATTGATACGCACTAATAAATCTGTTACAGTTAAAACTGCAATGTCATTTAGTTAACATAACAAGATGAATAGCAAATTCTTCCATTTAGCG
>JAJQFB010000058.1 GCA_021201395.1 Clostridiales bacterium
CCGCTAAATGGAAGAATTTGCTATTCATCTTGTTATGTTAACTAAATGACATTGACGTCTAAATCCAAAACCTTTATTTTATTGTATATACAAGGCAGCGTAAAATTCAGAACAGGGCGTATGCCGTCAAAAACATCCTGAACTCTTTTGTACTTATCTGTATCATAGAAAGCTCTGTTAAAGCTTACAAAGCTCTCTTCGCCTAAGTAAAGGTTATTAATCTCGTTCCTTAAATTGTTAGCCTCGGCATTTGCCTCGACATCTTCCCTTAAGGCTTTTAAATTGTTTATAATTTCTATATAGTTGTCTTTTACTTTCCTGTTTTCGGCGTTCTTGGCGTCTATTTTATTATTAAGACCGGCTAAAATATCGGAAACAACCTTTGTCCATTCTATAAAATAATGACATCTTACATAGCTTTTGCCGAAAATTTCTTTTATAAGATCATTGCGGTTAAACTTGGCATATTTCTTTTCAATCTTTTTCCCGTCATTGCTCATATAGGTAAAGACGATTTCTTCGAGGGATTTTGGGTATTGATTATCTCTCATATAGTCCAAAACAGACCGATTCAAATTGTTGGGGGTGGAACAGAAAAGAGAGGTATTTGAAAAGGCTCCTATAACACAGCCGTGAAGCTTTATAAGCCTTATTACATTCCAAGACTCTTTATTCATAAAAAGACTGTTTTTGGGCGCTACGGCAAGAAGATTGTTTGCAAATTTTGCGACCTCTCCCTCGAGAGAAAGGGATTCGAGATTTATATCTTCGTATTCAATATCCAAATTAAGTATGGGCTTAAGAGCCGTTAAAATAACAAGACATCTCCACTCGTCAAGTGCTTTTTTTCTCGCCGTATCAAGCTTTATTTTCCCAAGCTTTTCCGCTCCGTTAAAAAACATATTATTGAAAGTTAAAAAGCTTGCCCATGGAGAGGGTACGGATATGCTGCTCCTGTCAATTTGAGTAACAGCCGCATCGGCCATTTGGTCGTCTAAAGAGTCGGCAAGGTCTGTTAAAGCAATCTTTCCTCCGCCTAATGACTTTATACTTAAACTGCCCTTTAAAGGCAGGTCTGTCTTAAGATTTAATCTGTTTTTGCTCAATGTTTTTTACCTCCCCTTACTATCTCTTTGCTATTTCTTCAAGCTTAAGTATAACATCAGACAAGTTAGTGATGCTTTTTTTTGAAGGCTTTGTCAAACTCCAAAAATATTTCCTTGCCTGTCTGAGCCTTTATTCCCTCGTCACGGCTTAAATTCTGCATTGTGTTAAAGTCCTCAAATTCGTCTCTGAACATACCGCGTTTTACATACCTGTCGGGAGTAAAAAGCCTAAGCTTATCATCGCCCTCTATGTTTATAATATTAAAGCTGCTTTGATGGGCCAGTCTTGCGGTACTTCCACTGCCCAAAAGTTCTTCGGCGGTTTTGTAAACGCCGCTTGCCTTGTCAGTATCGGTCAAAATTTCAAACATCCAGTCCACATAATATTTGCAGTAATCTCTGAAGTCATCGTTTGGTCCTCCGTCAATTTTATATCTGCCTACCCAGCCTGCCCCTTTTCTTGACTTAACAATGTGATAAATACCCTTGTTAAAGAGAACCGCCGTTTCAAAAAAAGCTATTATGTCGGTGCAGTATCTTCTGCCCACGACTATATTGTTGATAAGCTCAGCGTTTGGGTTGTTGTCTCCGTTATAATCCACATCATAAGCCTTAATTATATTTGCCGCTTCGCCGCCGTCTTCACCCGGGGCATTTTCTATGTCATTAATAAAATCGGCTATTGTAAGAGCGCTTTCTATTTCCACATAGCTTGCCTTGTTTCTCTGTTCGGGGCCGCCGTTGTGGTTTTCAAGCTTCATAAAATTAGCTCTGTCCTCGCCTACAAAATAAATATGTTTATAGTCGTCGTAAATGCTTTGATCGGCATAGTAATAAAGAGCCGCTCTGTTTTTGGCCGGGAAAAGAGCGGAGTTTATTGAGCCTATCTCCGTGTCATCTGCTACGGTTTCATAATAGGGCATAAGTATTGAACAGCCGCAGTCATTGTCCTTTGTTTTGTCATAAACTTTGAGAATTTTAGCAATAGTGGGAATAGCCGAAGCTCCCGTTCCTCCGAACATAGAGCCTACAACAAATATTAAATCTTCCTTGTTTATATCGGAAAAAAATTTGTCCATTCGGGGTTAAGGTTTTTCTTTCCGCCTCCTAATATGGCGTCTGCCATAAAGTAGGAGCCTATAGACGTATGGCCGTAGAAGCCCCTTCCGAGAGATATTTCCTGTTCGTCCTTTGTATAGAGAAAATCATATAAATCCTGTAATTTTCCGCCCTCTGCGGCTCCATCCCAACCGTCGTAGTATATTATTTTTTTCATACTGTCGTCGGGGTTCTGGGCAAGAGGGTTCCATATTGCCACGGCGCCGTTTTCTCTGTAAAAGTCAATCCGCGGAAATATATGTACATTTTCACAGGCCTTGTCATAGGCTCTTATTGTATCCATTAAAAGCACAGCATCGCCGTTTGTTCTGTCGGTATCTATAAGCATGGCTTTAAAATCGCATTTCGTATAGTTAAAACAGCCTGCCGCACAGAGATGGATAAAGCTTCTGGCCGTTCTCAGACCGCTGCCTCCGATAAAAAGCAAATATATTTTCATATTTTTAAATTCCTCCCTTTATTTAAAAACCCTTTTTTAATGTTAAGAAAAACCATCGGTTAATTTCCAAAAATTATTTTCCCCTGTTGAACGCAGCCAAAATAGGATTATATTGGAATTTTGTAAAGGAATCCGCAAAAAATGAGCCTATGAAAAACGCCGCAAAAAAATTCAACAACAAAGAGAGCCTCTGCTATTGTTATACAGCTTGATTCTTCGGGAGCAGCCGATGAAAAGGCTATGGCAAATATTAAGCCGATTATTATTGAAGCTATAAGTTCGATAAACCAGCCGCCTGCACTTACGAAAGGGCCTTTTACAAAGGCTGCAAAAAACACATACAGTATGTTTAATATTATACAAACAACAGACGCAATTGTGAACCATGATACAAAAGTATCGGCCCATTCCGTATAGGTGAGAGCGGTGGGGTAGGCGTTATCGATAAAATAGCCCCTTAATACAAATCTGGATATGCAGATAAATATTACGCATACTATAATTGCAGCCGCAATCTGTCCTATTCCTCTGAAAAAGTTACTCATGTTGTCTTTCATAATAATCTCCATTCCGCCGCACACGCCGGCACAAATAGTGATGAAAGTG
>JAJQFB010000110.1 GCA_021201395.1 Clostridiales bacterium
TATTGTCAAAAATTTGGTTGTTAAAACCATTTACACAGTTAATTTTTCACTCCCTCAATAACGAATCGTTATTCAGTTTATTTCTTTACTATTTGCAAATCATATCCCAATGCCTCTACAAGATTAACAAATAACTTCAAAGAAGGACTGTTTTCTCTATGTTCTATCCTTGAAATAGATTGCTGTTTATTTCCTGTAATTTCTGCAAGACGTTTTTGTGAAATATTTTGTTCTTTGCAAATTGATACCATTGTGTCAATTAAAACCTTTTCTTTATCATCTACATAAAAAGTAGGAGCAGGCATATCTTCTCTTTGACACAGAGGAACATTGCCTTTTTCCATTACTATAGCTTCAGTTAAATCCCTTTGCATATCTTCAAAAAAGCTCATATTTATTCCTCCTTTAAAATATCAACAAGATTTTTCAGTATCTTTTTTTCCTTTTCTGTCAAATTAATTTTTTCGTTCTTTACA
Organism: Clostridiales bacterium; assembly: GCA_021201395.1. Lineage (GTDB taxonomy): Bacteria > Bacillota > Clostridia > Lachnospirales > CAG-274 > JAJQCI01. Next base: position 477 of record JAJQFB010000110.1, read on the forward strand.
TATATGTCAAGTAAATAGATACATTCTTTTACTTCTATATCTACATAAATAACTCTGCCGCCGCCTCTTTTACCTGTTTCATTATAAGGAATACGAATTTTGCGGATTCCTCCTGTGCCTTGTATAGCATTTCCAATTTTTGGGTCTTTAAGCAGTATTCCTTCCAAAGTTCGCAAATCATCATCTGTTAAACCCAAAGATTGCCATTTCCGTGTAAATGAAAGAATTTCCTTAAATATTCTATTCATTATATTACTGTTCCTTTCCTCTCTTGTTTGATTATATTATACAACAAATTTGTTGTTATGTCAATAGATTTATGTGTGTTTTTATTGTTAAATATAACAAACAAGTTTCGGAGAGGGATGTCCAAAACAGACACCCCTATAAAAAATAGGCACACCAAGTATTTCTACTCAATATGCCTATGTATCAATCTGTAATCTCAACTTTCCAATTTATCATAGCGTTATATAATTTAATGGGTATTTTGCCTTTGTATTTGTCCGCTGTCGCCATAATTAAAGCCTCTTTGTGTTGTTTGTATTCAGCAAATGCTTCTTCAGGAGTATTCCAACTGTGTAATTTAATGTTTCTGCCGTTGACGCTTAAATATCCTCTGTACTTTTTTAAATTTTTATCGTAAGATATACCAACAGGGCAGTCTCCTCTAATTGCAGCAGAATTTTCAAATAGTGAATTAATAGACCTCGGTACAAAAATACAAGTAGAAGGGCTGTATATCTTATTACCTTTTACCAATATATCTTTATCTAACTGCATTTGTTCTGAACCTACCGTATAATAATTATCATAAACCCACTCGTAAAATTTAGTTCTGTCCTCTAACCATTCATCACAAATAGTACAGACTGCATAAGACGGTCGTGTCTTGTGAAAACTCGGGTTATAACAACGTGTTCGCATATTTTTATATAATTGCACTGCTTTTTCTTTTGTTATGGGCTTTATTCCTAATCCTTGTATGTTCTCATATTCTTCATTCATTTCTTTGTTTATAATATTGCATTCCTTTCATTTATTCTTTTGCAATATTAATCACCATAAATTCAATCGCCCTAAATTCTTTTAGTATTGCATTTTTTTTGTCGGAGAGGTTTATAATTCCTCTGTAATTATTCTTCTGATTTTAACTTTTCGGCATAATCCATTAAATAATCATAGCTTTTGTTCTTAATCGTTCTGTACCTGTCATAAACGGTATATGTGGCAATCTGTGGCTGTGTAGCTTTAATCTTATCTTCTTTCACGAAAAAGTACAGGTCATTATATATTTTCGTCAACTTATTAAACTGTCTTTTACGCTTATTCTTAATAGCCTTTGTACAGCTGCCTAAATTATTATCAGCTATATATCTTTTCATTCGCCTGTATGATTTTCGCCAAGTTTCCCAAAGATAGACTATCCTATCATAGATTTCTTCGTATTCTTCTTGGCTTATGTTGTTTACAGTAAATTTAATTCGGGTGTTTCCCTTTATCATTTCTAATTTACCATAATTTGGTATTCTGTAATCTTCAGGAAAGAATTTGCACCAAAGGTCATACACTGTCCTTTCTGAATATGTCTTGCCTTTAATCTTACCGTTAAGCAAATACCTTTCTATAACCAATTCTTTTTCAAAAATATCCGGCAGTCGGCGGTTTATTCTATCGCTCATAGCTTTTACCTCTCTTTCTTAATCTGTTTGTCAATTTGTCACAGGCAGCCTGCATATATTTGCCGAATCTGACAGTAAACTTATATCTCGGCTTTATGGTTTTCATTCTATTCGTGTTTATGTTGAACGAATCTCTTTCAGCACATTTCTTAGGTTCAATCACTATATAATTTTGCAGATGTATTGTTCTGCCTTTTCCTAATAATTCTGTGGTTTCGTCAAGTATAGCCTCCAACACATCTTTTGCTTTCTCTTGGCTGTACCTAAAGTCATATTTTCGTTTGTCAGAAAAATACTCTTCCTCCGACACTTCATATTTTCGTCTGTTAAGCCTTCTTGCTACCAGTCTGACAAGCTCATCTCTGTAAACCTTACCTTTATCTTTAATATACATCACCCCTTTGTCGTATATTTTTTCAGGCACTAAAATAAGCCTAATTACCTACGTAACATAAGTAATTGGGCTTATTAAGATGTCCGATATTTATTTTTGAAGCATTATAATAAAACTGCAAATGTACTTTTTTGCTTTACAGGCTTGTTATAATGTTTCGATTTTCAATGTGTGTCAAGGCTCATTCTATACCTAAAATTTTAAGTGAGTAGTAAATTGGTAGTAAAACTTTTGGCAGCAGTCTTATTTTTGGCTTAAATTAGGGGAAAATCATCAACAGACAAATATTATCATGATAAAATCAAGCCCTTTTGTAAAATTCCTTTAATTTGCGGTTTTTCATTATTCATTTTTTTATAAAGACTGCAAAATATATAATATATTCACAGTCTTTATAAAAATAATTTTAATATGTTATATTCGATTATCCAGCCGATAAGGCCTATAAACCAGCCTAAGGCTATGTCTTTGGGGTAGTGTATTCCGCAGACTACCCTTGACAAACCTGTAAACAGAGCCAAAATTATAAAAACTATGCCTAAGACTGTTAATGCCGGGCTGTTATGGTAAACAGCCGTTTGGGTAAAGGCAAAGGCTATAACTACGGCGCAGGCGGCATGGTTGCTGGGGCAGGAGGGTGAGCCTTTATGCTCTAAAAGAAGTTTTATGTCAAGTTCCTGAAAGGGTCTTTTTCTTTTGAGCCTGCTCCTTGTAAAGTTGTTTATAAGATACACCGTTAAGGGTATAAATATATAAATAAACAACTCCCTTATGCCTATGTAAAGAGTGAGAAAAAAGCCTAAGGTGTATATTACATAATAGAAAGGATAGGAATATTGTGCGGCTGTTTTTGCGGCTTTTCCTAAAAATTTATGCTCCTGCCCCAAATTGAACAGAAGCATAAATAATTTTTTATTCATTCCAAACACCGTCAAATACAAAAGCAGCAGGGCCTGTCATATAAACGCGGTTATCCTCGGAACTCCAGTTTATTACAAGTGTTCCTCCCAAAAGCTTAACGCTTACGTCCGTGTCCTTTTTGCATATGCCGTTTAAAATGGCCGATACTACAGTAGCACAGGTTCCCGTTCCGCAGGCCCAAGTCTCCCCGGCACCTCTTTCCCATACTCTCATTTTAAGGTGACTTTCGTCAATAACTTCCATAAATTCAGTATTTGTTTTACGGGGGAAATTTTCGTTTACTTCAACCTTGCTTCCGTATTTTGCCACATCGAAGCCGTCAACATCATCAATGACCGTTACCGCATGGGGATTTCCCATAGAAACGCAGGTAAAAGTAAATTCCTTATCTTCAACCTTAATCTTAAGGTCTTTAATCGGCTCCGCTCCTTTGCCTTTAACGGGAACAAGCTCAGGCTTTAATATAGGCTCGCCCATATCCACCTTAACTATGGAAACCTTTCCGCTGCCGTCAAGCTTCATATCCAAAACCTTAACACCGCCTAAGGTTTCAACGGTAATAAGGGTTTTATTTATAATACCTCTGTCGTAGACATATTTTCCCACACAGCGTATAGCGTTGCCGCACATTTCGGCCTCAGACCCATCGGAGTTAAACATTCTCATTTTCACGTCGCAGCTTTCACTCGGGCAAATAAGAACAAGCCCGTCGGAACCTACGCCGAAATGTCTGTCGCTTATTTTAACGGCGGTTTCAGATATGTTTTTAACCTCTTCTTCAAAGCAGTTTACATAAACATAGTCGTTTCCGCAGCCGTGCATTTTTGTAAATTTCATTATTAACAACTCCTATTTGATAACCTTAATCCAGCCTTCGGGGGCTTCGATATTGCCCATCTGGATTCCGGTTAATGTGTCATAGAGCTTCTTTGTTACGGGACCCATTTCATCCATACCGCTGGGGAAGCAGATTTCTTTGCCGTGGTCGACAATCTTTCCTACGGGAGAGATAACAGCCGCCGTTCCGCAAAGGCCGCATTCCGCAAAGTCCTTAACCTCTTCAAAGGGAACGGGTCTTTGTTCAACTTTAAGACCTAAGTAATGTTCCGCAACATACACAAGGGAACGTCTTGTTATTGAAGGAAGAATACTGCCTGACTTGGGTGTTACAACAGTGCCGTCCTTTGTTACGAAAAGGAAGTTTGCACCGCCTGTTTCTTCAACGTAGGTTCTTGTAGCCGCATCGAGATACATATTTTCGTCATATCCCTGATTGTGAGCGTCTACAATCTGATATAAGCTCATAGCATAGTTAAGACCTGCTTTAATATGGCCTGTTCCGTGAGGAGCGGCTCTGTCATAATCGCAAACTCTTATTGTAATAGGCTTTGCACCGCCCTTAAAATAGGGTCCTACGGGGGTTGTAAATACTCTGAACTGATATTCGTCCGCAGGCTTAACGCCTATAACAGCGGAGCTTCCGAAAATAAAAGGACGAACATAAAGAGTTGCACCTGTTCCGTAGGGGGGAACATAGTCGGCATTTGCCTTAATTGTCTTTACAACGGCATCAACAAACTTGTCCTTGGGATAAACGGGAATTTCAAGCCTTCTTGCGGAATTTTCAAGTCTTTGGCCGTTTAAATCAGGGCGGAAAGCCACAATATGACCGTCAGCGGTTGTGTAAGCCTTTAAGCCCTCGAAAACCGTCTGTGCATACTGTAAAACACCGGCACACTCGCTTATGGTAATGGTGCTGTCCTCTGTAAGAACACCCTCGTCCCACTTTCCGTCCTTATAGTTGGAAACGAACCTTTTATCTGTTTTCTGATAAGCAAAGCTTAAATTTGACCAGTCAATATTCTTTTTTGCCATAATAACATACTTCCTTTCGTATAATTCACAAAATAAACCTATATTTTTAACTTAATTATATTCCTTATTGAATAATTTGTCAATGAAATTATGATTATATAATTTTTATGTAATAATTTTTATGCTTACATAATTTTAAAAATATATTAAAAATATTTTTGAACACGGCAAAATCACAGAATATTTTTCTAGGGAAGCGATAATTAATTCGCCGAAGCAGATTCGAGGCTGCTTTTTTCGAGGGCAAGGAAGTCGCTTGCGGGCGTAGCCGGAGCCTACGTCAAAAGCGACTGACGCCGCAATCGGAAAAAGCAGCATTGAAGATGCGATGAGCTAATTAATCAGCGGTTCCCTAGGGGACTGACAGCTTTTTCCTCGGCAATGCCGTCTGTATCTGTTTTTATTTTAATATGGTGTCAAGGTGTACGGAAAAGAAATTTGCCGATTGGTTGATGCAATAAAAAAAACCTCCGAAAAGCAGGGAGGATTTTTTTGGGGGGTACATATAAATAATTTATGTAAGCTTTAAAGGGCTTAAGCGTCTTTGCACTTTCTCAAAGCGGCAAAGTCGCCGGAAAGCTCATTAAAGAATTTGGCATAAATCTCCGAAGAGGATTCTTTCCACTTGTGGCAGATGTGTTCGGCCACATCTCTGTCAACAACGGAAACATTGACCTCCATAAGGGTTGCGTCTCCCTCATAGATGCCGCATTTTACGATAAAGCTTGAATCAGGGTCGTAAAACCAGTTGGCACTGATTTCCGATTCCGCCTTTATCTTCTTTTTGTTTCTGCTTATGTAAAAGTTTATGCGGTCGCAGGTTTCCTCCGACAGCTTTGCCCTTTTAAATATACCGAGGGTGGTTTCACCCTCTTCGGTTATATTGTAATAGGTTTGGTTATTAAGCCTTGTTTCCTCTAAAAGCCCCGCTTCCGTCATATCCGCAAGGTAATCTCTCAAAGCAAAATAGTCCATATAACCCGTTTCCACGGCAAAGTCTGCAAGTTGGCTGTTTGACATCTGTGTGTTGATTGTATATAATAAGTATAGTATGCAAAGCTTCTTAACGTCTTGCTTATCTTCTATGTTTTTCATATTTTCCTGCTCCTTTTTCCTTAAGGTTAATTATAGCTTAATATGCGACAGAAAACAACTGGCTTTTAAACTAAAAAAGGGGGAAATAATTTGTGTAAAATAACTATTTTTAACAAGTCTGAAATATTTCCGTAATATTTCACATTTATTCTTATACGTTAAATCAACTAAATATGCCAAAATGATTTTTAAACTTGTCCGCATTTAGTTTTTTGTTACAGTTTTTTTACAAAAATTACACTTTGTGAGGTTTAACCAAAAATCAGGTGCTTTTTTTGTGCAAGTTTTTTTGCCCTCTTAAATTTATTATATGAATAAAACAGTGCCATATTCTGCCAACATAAAAATTTCCTTTTTATAAATTTTTGCTTGACAAGGAGACTTACATATATTATAATGAATATATGAACACTTGAACATATGTTTATTAAGGAGGAGTCATTATGAATAAGGTTAAGCTGCCCCCGGAGGAGATTTTTTACGATATGGCGGATTTCTTCAAAGTTTTCGGGGACGCATCACGAATAAAGATACTTTACAGCCTGTACATAAGAGAAATGAATGTAGGCGAGCTTGTCAGCCTCTTGGATATGAACCAGTCGGCGGTTTCCCACCAGCTCAGAATTTTAAGGCAGAGCGATTTGGTAAAATTCAGAAAGGACGGCAAGGCGGTTATATATTCCCTTGACGACAGCCATGTTTTTTCTGTTTTGGAACAGGGTCTTAAACACATTGCCCATAAAAACGGATTGTAGGAGAACGAGTATGAACCAAAGACTGATTCTTAAGGATTTAAACTGCCCCCACTGTGCCGGGGTTATCGAAGAAAAGGTAAGGGGTTTAAGCTATGTTAATACCGCCGAATTTAATATGGTTACAAAAATTATAGACATTGATACAAGCGAAAACAACTCTTCACTTTTTGAGGACGTAAAGAAGATTGTCAAACAGACAGAGCCTGAAGTGACCGTACTCTCAGAAGAGGAAAAGGCCGAAGAAAGCGGCGAAGAAGAGGATGGCATAACAAGGCTCTTAGTAATAAGACTTATCGCCGGACTTTGCCTTACGGCAGGAGCCGTTTTAATACAGTCCTTTAATTTTAAAATAGGCCTTTACATAACCGCATATATTGTTTTCGGATATGATGTTGTAATAAAAGCCCTCAAAAATATAGCAAAAGGGGAGGTTTTTGACGAAAACTTCCTTATGTCAACAGCTACAATCGGCGCATTTTTCATAGGCGAATATCCCGAAGCCGCTGCCGTTATGCTCTTTTATCAAATAGGGGAGCTTTTTCAGGATTTGGCAGTGGGCAGAGCCTCAAGGTCCGTTAAGAGCCTTTTGAATATAATGCCCGAAAATGCCAATGTTGTAACTCATCACGGTATTAATGAGGTTCCCTCAAAAACCGTCCGCAAGGGCAGCGTTATACTCGTCAAGGCCGGGGATAAGGTTCCCCTTGACGGCATAGTTTTGGAGGGAGAGTCCTATATTGACAAAAAGGCTCTTACAGGCGAAAGTCTGCCTGAGCTTGTAAAAGTCGGAGAAAGGGTTTTAAGCGGCTCAATAAACGGCAGCACCCCCCTTAAGGTCAGGGTTGAAAAGACCTACTCCGACTCAACGGCTCAGAAAATTTTGAGACTTACTGAGGAAGCGGCAGGGAAGAAATCAAAAGCGGAGAAGTTTATAACGAAATTCGCAAAGATATATACTCCCATGGTTGTTTTTTTGGCCGTTCTTATAGCTGTGATACCTACTGTTATTACGGGTTTTTCCGAATTTAACACCTGGCTTTACAGAGCCATTATTTTCCTTGCAGCCTCCTGCCCCTGCGCTCTTGTGGTGTCCATACCTCTCGGCTTCTTTGCCGGAAACGGAAAGGCTTCGGCGGCCGGAGTTCTCATAAAGGGCAGTGCCTACATACAGAGCCTCGCAGAAGCCGACACAGCGGTTTTTGACAAGACAGGCACACTTACAGAGGGCGTTTTCAAAATAGCCAATGTGAAGGGGATAGACTCAACAAGATGGGAGCTTTTAAATATCTGCGGCTCTGTGGAAAAATATTCGTCCCACCCCATAGCAAAGGCAATTTGCAGTGAAGCAAAGGAAGCGTATAATATTGAAATTTCAGAGTATGAAGAAATAAGCGGTATGGGCATAAAGGCCAAAACTGCCGATAGAGAATATTTAGCGGGAAATGCGGCGCTGATGGATAAATTCGGCGTAAATTATACTGCCGACAGCGACAGCAAAACCACAATTTATACTGCCTCAAACAGAAAGCTTATAGGCACTGTAACCGTTGCGGACGCTATAAAAAAAGACAGCGAAAAGACAATTTCCGCACTTAAAAACATGGGCATAAAGACAGTTTTGCTGACAGGGGACAAAAAAGAAAGCGCCGATGAATTTAACAAAAAGCTCAAGTTAGATGAAATAAAATCGGAGCTTCTTCCGGCTGACAAGCTTAAGGAAGTGGAAGCCCTTTACAAAAAAGGTTCAAAAACAATAATTTATGTAGGCGACGGCATTAACGACGCCCCCATTTTAAGACGGGCAGACGTAGGGGCGGCAATGGGCGGTTTAGGCTCCGACTCCGCTATAGAAGCCGCAGACTGTGTCATAATGTCCGACGAGCCCTCAAAAATTCTCAGTGCTATATCAATTTCAAGGGAAACCATGAGGAGGATAAAACAAAACACAACCTTTGTGATAACCGTGAAGGTAATAGTTTTGGCTGTTTCCGCCGTAGGCCTGGGCAATATGTGGCTCGCCGTTTTTGCCGATATAGGCACGGCACTCATAGCCATATTAAATTCAATCCGCTGAAGCAGTTACATTTCTGAGAAGCCGAAAAAACCAATATATTGACTTCCGCCCCGGTTTGCGATATTTTAAAAACACAAAAGGGAAAATCGTTCAGCGGTCACTTCCCGAAAAGTAAATGAAAGTTAACATACAACCGCCGCTGACTCTGCGAGAGTTTCAGTCGGTTGTTTTTATGGCATATTATTTGCTCATAACTTTTTACATCGTCTTTTTTTGTTGATAAGACAGGCTGAAAATGAAAAACTTTTTTTACTTGACTGAAAAAACAAAAAAAGGATGCATAATTATTAATTTTTCAGTAAAATTTATGATTGATTATTGTAAAGTCCTGTGTTATAATTATTAAGATATATTTTAATTTTTAATTTCACTAAGGAGGAAAACAAAAATGAAGAAATTATTATGTATGGCTATGGCAGGAGTTATGGTTTTAAGCCTTGCTGCCTGCGGTTCAAGCTCAAGCGATTCCGAGGCTACCGTTGAGGAAGAAGCCGAAGAAGCTGCTGAGGAAGCGGAAAGTGACGGCACTGTTTACATTATAGGAACAGACACAACTTTTGCTCCCTTTGAATTTCAGGACGTAGACGGAAACCAAATCGGTATCGATATGGATCTTCTTGCGGCTATAGCGGCAGACCAGGGCTTTGAATACGAAATCAACGTTTTAGGCTTTAATGCGGCTGTTCAGGCTCTTGAGTCAAAACAGGTTGACGGCGTTATAGCAGGTATGTCAATTACAGAGGAAAGACAGGAAAAATTCGACTTTTCAGACCCCTACTTCGATTCGGGCGTAATTATGGGCGTTGCAGCCGATTCCGATATTTCCGGCTATGAAGACCTTGCAGGTCAGAATGTAGCCGTTAAACAGGGTACAGAGGGTTCGGCCTTTGCAGAATCCATCGCAGAGGAATACGGCTTTAATATGGTAACCTTCGACGACTCCTCTATGATGTATGAGGACGTTATGGCAGGCAACACAGCAGCTTGCTTCGAGGACTATCCCGTTTTAGGCTATGCTATTAATCAAGGTCTTGCTCTTAAGACAGTTACCGAAAAGGAACGGGGTTCAAGCTACGGCTTTGCTGTTTCTAAAGGCGAAAACGCTGAGCTTTTGGAAATGTTCAACGCAGGCCTTGCAAATCTTCGTGAAAGCGGCGAGTATGACGAAATTTTAGCAACATATATTTCTGCTGAGTAATAGAAAATTGTAAAATTGTAAAAAAGTAAATATTATTTATTTTTGCAGCAACGGCGCCTTCGATTAATCAGACTTTATGCACGACTTTTAGGAGGCGCCTTTTAAAGAGAAACAATCAGTTTAGTTATTACGGAAAGGAGTATTAATATTACGGAAAGGAGTATTAAATGGAAGCTCTCCAAGCCTTTTTTGAACTTATGCGGGAGTCCATGCCCGTTCTTTTAAAAGGGGCGGGCTTAACGATTCGGCTTACGGTAGTTACCCTGCCTTTTGCCGTCCTGCTGGGCCTTATATCCTGTATTTTGGGAATGACCAACATAAGGGATTTTAAATTTATTTCTTGTATAATGAGATCCATATCAAACGTATACATCGCCATTATAAGAGGCACACCCGTCCTTGTACAGGTTTTCTTCATTTATTTCGGCGTAACCCAGTTTTTGAATATAAAAATGACGGCTTATGTGGCCGGTGTAATCTGTTTAAGCCTAAACGCAGGGGCTTATCTTTCCGAAATTTTCAGAGGGGGAATACAAGCCGTAAACATAGGCCAAATGGAAGCGGCAAGAAGCTTAGGCCTGCCCTACGGAAATTCTATGATAAAAATTATTCTGCCCCAGGCTTTCAGAATAGTTATCCCCTCCATAGTAAACCAGTTTATAATAACCCTTAAAGACACCTCCATCATCTCCGTTATAGGTCTTATGGAGCTTACAATGCAGGGAAAACAGATCATAGCCAGAAATTTTCGCTCTTTTGAAATTTGGATTATGGTCGGAGTTATATATTTTGTAATGAATTATGCACTTTCAAAGGTTTCTCAGTATATAGAAAGGAGGCTTTCCGTTGACAAAGGTAGAAATTAAAGGACTTGAAAAAAAATTCAGCAAGCTTCATGTTTTAAAGGGAATTGACCTTAAGGTGGAAGAGGGAGAGGTTGTCTGCCTTATGGGCCCCTCAGGCTCCGGCAAGAGTACCCTTTTAAGGTGCATAAACTGCCTGGAAGAAGCCACAAAAGGTGAAATCATCGTAGACGGACAAGTTTTGACCGGCAAAAAAACCAACATAAACAAGGTTAGGGAAAACATAGGAATGGTTTTCCAACAGTTTAATCTTTTCCCCCACCTTTCGGTAATCAAAAACATAATGCTTGCTCCCGTTGACAGAAAGAAGATGACTAAAGAGGAAGCAGAGAAAAAGGGTATGGAGCTTTTGGCAAGGGTTGGTCTTGCCGATAAGCGTGATCAATTTCCCTCTCAGCTCTCCGGCGGTCAGCAGCAGAGAGTGGCTATAGCCCGTTCCCTCTGTATGGGGCCGGATATTATGCTTTTCGATGAGCCCACCTCCGCTCTCGACCCTGAAATGGTAGGAGAGGTTTTGGACGTTATGAAGGAGCTTGCCCAAGAGGGTATGACAATGGTTATAGTTACCCACGAAATGGGCTTTGCGAGAGAGGTAGCCGACAGGGTTCTCTTCCTCGACGGCGGCTACATTGTAGAACAGGGCACACCCGAACAAATTTTCGGAAATCCCCAAAACGAAAGAACAAAATCCTTTTTGGATAAGGTTTTATAAAACTTCCTCTGTTTAACGCCCCGTAAGCTTTTAAATATATTCTGTTATAATAAGAGGAAAACAAACAAGGGAGGCAAAGTATGAACATTGAAAATACTCAGGCTATGGTTATTGATTTTCAAGAGAGGCTTGTGCCTGCAATTCACAATAACAGAGAAATTATTGAATACACAAAAATACTTTTAAAGGGGCTTAAGCTTTTAAACATTCCCGTAACCCAAACAGGCCAGTATATAAAGGGTCTGGGAGGAACGGTTCCCAAAATTTCCGAAATAACGGGAGAGAAGGGTATGGACAAAATAACTTTCTCCTGTATGAAAAACGAGGCTGTGAACCTGAGAATTTCAGGTATCGGCCGCAAAAACGTAATAATCTGCGGAATAGAAAGCCATATCTGCGTTTATCAGACCGTAAAGGATTTGGCCGAAAAGGGATATAATCCCGTTGTGGCAATAGACTGTACAGGTTCAAGGAAAACGGCGGATTTTGACGCTGCCCTGCTCCGTTTTAAGAGTATGGGAATTTATCTCGGAACGGTTGAAATGATAATGTACGAACTGTTTGAAAAAGCCGGCACAAAGGAATTTAAGGAGTTTTCAAGGCTTATAAAATAAAAACGGTGCTGTCTGAAAGGCAGACCCAACACAGTATATAAACCCTGTTTTGACAAAAACGGGGTATTTTACTATGGGAAAATTTTAAAATAATGTTAAAGACTTATTGCAAAATATGGCAATGTATGATATTATTAAGGAAGCAGGCAGTGTCGGTTTTGGTATTTTTGCCTAAAACCACGCTGTAAAATTTAAGTTTATATAAGAAAGGGGTTTTAAAATGAAATTTAAAAAAGCAATGGCTCTGATTGTTTCGGCGGCTCTTATGACGGCGGCTGTTCCGGGGGGAACATTTTCGGCTTCCGCCTCCGAGGACGGTCAGCTTTTGGCTTTTTCCGACGCTGAGGGCGGCGGACGCTATTCAAAAGGAGCAAGGGGCAGCGATTCCCCCGAAGTTTATCACGTTACAAACCTTAACGACAGCGGCGAGGGTTCTTTAAGAGACGCTCTGTCACAGTCGGGACGCTATGTTGTTTTCGACATTGACGGAACAATAACACTTGAAAGCACCCTTAAAATACCGAGCTGTACCACAATTTGGGGTCAGACGGCTCCCGGCGAGGGCATAACCGTTACGGGCTATGACGTTCAGACGGAAAACGGCGCCCACGACATTATTGTAAGATATTTTAAGGTAAGACCTACCGATGAAAACGGAAACGAACCCGACGGTTTAGGGGGACGCTATAACACAAACGTTATTTTCGACCACTGCTCTGTTTCATGGTCTGTTGACGAGCTTATAACACTCTATGCGGGTTCATGGGAGTCTGTTTCAGACAGCAATCCCCACGGCTCCAATTTAACCGTTCAAAACACACTGGCAAGCGAAAGCCTCCGTATGAGCAGCCATGTTAAGGGCGCCCACGGCTACGGCGGAATTATGGGCGGCGACATAGCCACCTATCACCACAATCTCCTTGCCCACCACGACAGCCGAAGTCCCCGTCTCGACAGGGAGATGGACGGAACGGAGGTTATAAACAACGTTATTTACGACTGGGGTCAGACAAACTCAGCCTACGGCGGCGAACCCGGCTCTATGCACTATACCTCCTTTAACCCCACAAGGGTAAATTACACGGATAACTACTATCAGTACGGCCCCTCCACAAGGTCAAGCCTGAGATACCGTATTTTCCAGGTAACAAACGACACATCTAAGAGCGACGGCCATCTTTCCGGCTTCTATTTTAACGGAAACTACGTTGCAGGCAGCACAACTGTTACAAACGACAACTCACAGGGCGTTGACAACAGTGCAAACGCAAACCTTTTAAGCGAGCCTGTTTCAATGGTGGATTCCGACGACAGTATAGACTATGCCCTTACTCCCGACACAGCTTCGGAAGCCTATGACATAGTTCTTGAAAACGTAGGTGCAACCATACCTAAGAGAGACGCCATAGACGCAAGAATCATTGACGACGTTAAACACCTTACGGGCAGAGTTATAAACAATGCCACAGAGGTAGGCGGCCTTATCGATTTTGATTTAGGCACAACAGAAACAAGAGTATTTGAGATAGACGAAAGCTGGATAAGCGAAAACGGTCTTTCGGCCTACGGCGAAACAGACATAATAACAGAGGGTGATTATGCAGGCTATTCCCTTATAGAGGCCTATGTAAATGAGTGGACAAATGAGCAGGCGGTTCCCACAAACCCCTCAATTACAGTTACTTCTCCTAAGGTGGCTTCCCTCAGTAGCTCCTCAAGTCTTTGGACTGTAGGCACGGTTGACGAAGCCGTAACCTACACAGCGTCCGCAACTGCTGTAGGCGGAGTTGCAGTTACAAAGATGGAGCTTTACGACGGAAACGACTTAATAAAGACCTATGAGGGAGCAAGCTCCATAAATGACAGCATAACTCTCTCAGAGGGCACCCACTATCTGACCTGCCGTGCTTATAACGAAAACGGCGAAAAGACCCAGAGTACGGAGGCTATTGTCTACATAAAGGGTACGGAACCCACAGAGGAGGAGGCCGGCGGCTTCACCTACACCGAAATAGGCACAAGCGGAAAATATACGGGTCAGGGCGGCGTTGCAATTAACGAGGACGGAAGCTTCACTCTCTACGGCTCCGGAACCTCCGGCTATGCAGGCTCTTCAAGCATAGGCACAGCCGCTTCTTCGGATAACTGCTCTTATTTCTACACAGCGGTTGACGGAAACTTCGATATTGTTATAAACATAGGAGATATTGAAAAATTTGAAAATCAGGCCACAAACGGAGTTATGCTGAGAGAAACTCTCAACGCAAACTCCCGTATGGTTCTTATTTCCGACAGTATGCTTAAATACGGCGAAAACGACAGACTTATATACAGAACTGCGGCAGGCTCCTCTTCGGCGGTTGAATATTTCAAAACAGCCGACAATACAGAGGTTGAAAATGCTTCAAGCGGCGACAACTACGACGTTGCTCCCTATATGAGAATAGTAAGGTACGGCGACAATGTATACACCTATCTTTCACAGACAGGAGAGGACTGGACGGACGACGTTCGCCAGTCAAGCCTTGTTACCCTTGAGGGTCTTGCGGATACGGTTTATATAGGCTACGCCACAGACTCGGCGGATACTGTTTCCGTTATACCCTACTTCTCCTGCTCCGATTTCTCAATCGTAAGCCTTCTTACGGGAGACGAGGTTGAGGACCCCGGCGAAAGCGACCTTTACTACACACCTACCTACGTTGACCATACAACCTCAAACGGCTTCTCCTACAGCGAATCCTTCCTTATGGAGGACGAGGTAGGCGGTTATTGGATTGTTTCCTCAGACGGTACAGTGGATTCAACAGTCACAGAGGTTAAGTCGGAAGTAGAGGGCAACGACACGCCCAAGCTTGCACTTAACGACAAGGCGGTTCAGATTGAGGTTCCCGAAGAATATCAGACGGGAGACTATACAATAGACTATGACTTTTTGACTACAAATACAGCCTCCGCAGGCAGATCTTTCAGGTTCTACCTTGACAATACCGTTCATGCCTATGACGCCTCAACAGGCCAGGCCACGGAAATGGGTACGGACGGAGCTTTCCTCCATATTATGGACGTTTCAAACATTGTTTACGCTACAAAAGCGGTCTCTGATTTGGCGTCAAAGGAAGTAAACGACAATATGGACGAGCTTTTCACCATAGAGGCAAACAAGTGGTACCACATTACAATAGCAGGCACAAACGGCGGCTCAGAGGTAACCTTTACAGTCACTCTTCACGGCTCAGACGGCCAGTATGACCCGGATAACCTTTCAGAGGTTGTTTTCAGCGGCACAGTAGCCGCAACCGAGGACAGGGACACCACCCTCAAGCAGATTAAATTTATGCGTACGGCCTCAGGTACCCTCTATTTCGACAACATAGTCTTTGCCGGAAACTCCTCCGATGAGCCCGATGACCCAACAGAGGATACACTCTCAGGCGATGTTGACGGAAGCGGCTACCTTTCGGCAAATGACGCAGCCGTAGCAATCTACTACGTTTTAAACAACGAAGCAGAGCTTAAGGACGAATGGGATTTAAGTCTCGCCACGGCGGATATGGACGGCTCCGGCGATATAGAAGCCCTTGATGCCGCAATTATACTGAGAAAGGTTTTAGATTCAGCCTATGAATATACAGCAGCAGACTGATCTTAAGTCACTGTTAAACGGTTTTACAGCATTTAAGTAAAAATCAATCCGGCATATTTCCCCTTAAAACGGGAGCATATGCCGGGATTTTTTAATTTTTTTACTTTTATATTGAAAAAAATGACAAAGGGTGTATAATAGAATTATAATTAATTATAAAAATTTTTGCGGAGGTGTTTTAGTGAAGCAGGTTGTTAAGGTTTTAATTCCGACGGAAGATATAAGAAGAAAGACAGATGAAATAGCGGAACAGATAAACAATGACTTCGGGGACGAAAAAATTATACTTTTAGGCATATTAAAGGGCTCTGTTTTCTTTATGACAGACCTTGCCAAAAGGCTTAAGATGCCTGTGGAAATGTGTTTTATGGACGTTTCGAGCTATTATGACGACGCGGAATCCTCCGGAGACGTTAAAATAAATTTAGACCTTGATATATCAATAAAGAACAAGAACGTTCTTATAGTTGAGGATATTATAGATACGGGCAGAACTCTCCATATGCTTATGGAAAGGCTCAGCCTAAGAGGGCCCGCTTCAATAAAGCTGGCTGCCCTTTTAAACAAGCCCACAAAAAGAGAATTTGACATAACCCTCGACTATATGGGCTTTGAAATTCCAAATAAATTCGTGGTAGGCTACGGCTTAGACTACGCCCAACGCTACCGCAATCTCCCCTACATAGGCGTTTTAAACTTCATAGATGAATAAAGCATTCAAAAGCCGGAGGCAGCTGTCCTTTAGGGGCTTTGTCTTTATAACAAGCTCTTCTGAGAAGCGAATTTTTAACTTGACGTAAATTTGCCTCTATGCTATTATAAAAATACAAAGATGACCGACTTAAGGCAGCTATTCCTCACAAATATAAGTTAAAAAAATAACCGTTTTGGTTTGGCAGCCACCGACGGTTATTTTGTTATGTTACGAATTATCTTTATTATGCGTATTGCCGCTGCAGCAAGTACAGTAAAGAACATATACGTCATAAATAATCATTACCATAGACAATATCACACCCATTTTCACATAATCCCGAAGATAACCGCTTAAATCATAAGCACCGCCTCTCTTCATATGTAATTGGGAGGGTGAGAAACAATCGGCAACCGCTTGTCAAGCCCCTTTGTGACAAATAAAGGCTCTGTCGGGAATTCTAAGATTCTTAACACATAGTATAACATATCGGAGCAGATAAAACAGCAAAAAATTCCCCAAAGAAAAAAACACAAAAAATGCTTTATAAATCAAAATAATTATAATAGAAACAAGGAAGCTTTGAGGTTAACAGTGCGTCCCGGTATGCCGCATACTTATACTTAGAGATGTCGGAATAACGCTCCGGTCAAAGTTTCCTTTTTTTTGCAAAAATTCAATACCGCTTATTTCATAGGCAAAAATTTTATGCCTACGGCACCGTATTGCAAAACGCTGCTTTTATGTTTTACATTTTGATTTTTAAGGCTTCAGGGTAATTATTTTCCAACAGCAAAGAATAAATTGCCTTAATTGTGAAATGATAAAAACCGCCGAACACCTCTTATTTAGGGCATCGCAGCGGTTTTCTCTTCTGTAAATCGGTCAAAGATAGGAATATACATCATCCCAATACCGGGGTCAAATATTTATTTTCAGTCAGTCTTTGTATAAAAATCAGGCTCATAGAAACAATCACATCATTAATTCAAATTTTCAAAGCTTCTTAATGACATAACTATTGCCTGTTCTCTTGTTGCGTTCGCATAGCCTTCCGCTTCCTCCGCCGATGTGGTATTTTTTGGTGCAAACTTATTGTTGCCCACTCCGCTTAAAACACCGTATTTAACCATAAAATAAACACTTGGCTTTGCATATTCCGAAATAAGCTCATCATCTGCAAATTTTTCAACTCCCGAATAATTTATGGTATAATTGTCGTCAGTCTCTATTGTCCATTCAGGCCATTCACTGCGTTTATAAACTCTGCACAGCATAGCCGCAAGCTGTTCGCGCTGAAGCAGATCATCGGGGGCAAATGTAGTATCATCATAACCTGCAACGGCACCTATATTATAAGCTTTTAAAATATAATTGCGGTTTTCATTTTCCGCTATGTCCTTAAAATTACACTCAGATGACATTGCGGCTTTGCCTCCTGTCATAGCTTCAAGCAAATTAACTGCAACAGCTGCAAACTCGCCTCTTGTAATAGGCTGTGTCATATCCTTGTCTATAAGCACATCGGGAATAAGGTTGTTGTCTGCTGCCCTCTGAAGTTCGTCTGTTGACCAGCTGTTTGAATCCGTCCATGTTTCCCATTCACAAATATAACCCGTCTTGTCAGCAGAAAAATATTCCGTACGGTTTCCGCTTTCGCCTGTATTGGGAATATCCTGCCAAGCATACTGTTCCGCATCGGCTATATAGTTACTGTCAGGATTGTTAATCATCTGTACATAATTTGAATCTTCTTCATAGCCGTCAGGCTGACCCGGCGACCAATTTTCATAACTCCAACTATCGCCGTTTACCCACTCCCATGAATCTCCGTTTTTTATACCGCCTATCCAATAACCGTTTTTATTCTTGCCGACAAGCAATTTTTCAATCTGTTTTTGCTCGTTTTCTGATGTTATTGATGCAAGATGACCTCCCTTTTCCTCACATTTTTGTTCAGCCTCTGTCCATGTCAGTCCCTCGTCAAAAACCTCATACTTATGATTCTCAAAAATACTGTCTGATACCTTTTGATAGTCCGAATTGTTTTTAGTCAGAACAAACTGCCACGAATTTCCGTCAACAGTACCTGAATATACACCGTTGTTAAGAGTACCGATCAAATATACAAAATGATATGACGAAGGACGTTCAATCCATTCATCACCGTCAACTCTGTATTCTCCGTTAATTTTCGTAACAGTCACGGTATAACTGCCGTTTGCGGCATTTGATTTTCCCGGCATATTATAAAACTCAAAAACACCGCTATAATCATCGTTAATAGTTAATGTAAGACCTGTTTGACCTTGATTTGCATAATACCAGCCTTCATATGTACCGACAATATCCTCGGCATAAACGAAAGTTTCGACAAATGTAAATAAAAACAAAAACGTACAAAACGCAAATAAAAACTTCTTCATTTTTTCCTCCTTGCAGACTGTCCGAAAACTTAAAAATGTTTGGTCAATATTCCATATATAGTAATATATAAGTAATTAAACCGCAACATATAGTATTAAACATTAGCAAAAGGTAAGTTTTCGGACAGTTTCCTTGATATTTTTTTCACAAATTTATTATATATTATATACATTTATTTGTCAATCCAAATTTTAACTTACGGCAGATTTACGGAATATATAAATATACACCTCTCCGCAGTTACAGTCTTATATAATTGTTCTACTCTGTTTTTCATTACATCACTTCTCTTAAACATTTTAGTTGTATTGTAAAGCTTCTGCCTTATCAAGCTAAAAATTATTATATTCAAAAACCTCTCAAAGCGAGAAGCCCTGAGAGGTTTTTACATAGAAATAATAAATTATTCGATAATTTCGGTAACAGCACCTGAACCTACTGTTCTGCCGCCTTCACGGATAGCGAAACGGAGACCTTTTTCCATAGCGATAGGCTGGATAAGCTCAACTTCCATCTCTACGTTGTCGCCGGGCATACACATCTCTACGCCTTCGGGAAGAGTGATAACGCCTGTAACGTCAGTTGTTCTGAAATAGAACTGGGGACGGTAGTTTGTGAAGAAAGGCTTATGACGTCCGCCTTCATCTGCTGTCAAAACATAAACCTGACCCTTAAAGTGAGTATGGGGTGTGATTGAACCGGGCTTAGCGAGAACCTGTCCTCTTTCGATTTCTGTTCTCTGAACACCACGGAGAAGAGCACCGATGTTATCGCCGGCCTGAGCATAGTCAAGCTGCTTACGGAACATTTCGATACCTGTTACAACAACTGTACGTGCTTCTTCTTTGATACCTACGATCTGAACGCTTTCGGAGATCTTAAGCTGGCCTCTTTCTACTCTTCCGGTAGCAACCGTACCACGGCCTGTGATTGAGAATACGTCCTCAACGGGCATAAGGAAAGGCTTGTCAGCGTCTCTCTCGGGTGTGGGGATTTCAGCGTCAACAACGTCCATAAGCTCAACGATACCGTTTGCCCAGTCGCTGTTGGAATCCTGAAGTGCCTGATAAGCTGAGCCTCTTACAATGGGGCAGTCCTCAAAGCCGTATTCTTCAAGAAGCTCTGTGATTTCCATCTCAACAAGGTCAAGAAGCTCTTCATCGTCAACCATATCGCACTTGTTCATGAAAACAACGATCTTGGGAACGCCTACCTGACGTGCAAGAAGGATATGCTCTCTTGTCTGAGCCATAGGGCCGTCTGTAGCAGCAACAACGAGGATAGCACCGTCCATCTGAGCTGCACCTGTGATCATGTTCTTTACATAGTCAGCGTGGCCGGGGCAGTCAACGTGAGCATAGTGTCTGTTAGCTGTCTCATATTCAACGTGAGTTGTGTTGATAGTGATTCCTCTTGCCTTTTCTTCGGGAGCCTTATCGATCTTGTCGAATTCTACGAATTCGCCGAGACCCTGCTTGTCATGAAGAACCTTTGTGATAGCAGCTGTTAAGGTTGTCTTGCCGTGGTCAACGTGACCGATTGTACCGATATTAACGTGTGGTTTTGTTCTTTCAAATTTAGCCTTTGCCATTTTGAAACTTCCTCCTTAAAATAAAGTGTTTTAGTCTTAAATACTTTACATAGTAATCATTTAGACTATTATATTAGATTTAGAAAAAAATTGCAAGTATTTTATAATAATTTTCTTTAAAAACAAGTGATTTTTTTCAGAAAATCAGGTTAATTTATATTAATTGAATTAATTAATATTATCTTCCCGAAGCTATCTTTTCCTGTATGCTCTTGGGAACGGCCTCATAGTGGTGAACTTCCATAACGTAGGTTCCCCTGCCCTGTGTTTTGGAGCGGAGATCCGTTGAATAGCCGAACATTTCCGCAAGGGGTACATAGCCGTGAACAATCTGCAAACCGTTCTCCATTTCCATACCCTCAATCTTGCCTCGGCGTGAATTTATATCCCCTATTACATCGCCCATATATTCCTCGGGAACCGTGACGTCAACCTTCATAACAGGCTCTAACAGAACAGGGTTTGACTTTCTCATAGCGTCCTTAAAGGCCATAGAACCGGCAATGTGGAACGCAAGCTCAGAGGAGTCAACCTCGTGATAGGAGCCGTCGTAGAGCCTTGCTCTTACGCCTACAACGGGATAGCCCCCTATAACGCCTGACTGCATAGCCTCTTTTATACCGGCTTCAACAGCGGGAACATATTCTTTGGGAACAACGCCGCCCACAATCTCGTTTGAAAATTCAAAGGTTGTTTCCGCATTTGCTTCCATAACCTCGAATTTAACCTTAACGTGACCGTACTGGCCCCGGCCGCCGGACTGTCTTGCATATTTGCACTCAACGTCCGTATTCTTTCCGAAAGCTTCTCTGTATGCAACTTGGGGAGCGCCTACGTTGGCCTCCACCTTGAATTCCCGTAAGAGACGGTCTACAATGATTTCAAGATGAAGCTCGCCCATACCCGCTATAATTGTGTCGCCTGTCTCCTGATTTGTATAGGTTTTGAAAGTGGGATCCTCCTCTGCAAGCTTTGCAAGGGCAATACCCATTTTATCTCTCCCTGCTTTTGTCTTGGGTTCGATTGCTACGGAAATAACAGGGTCGGGGAAATTCATCGATTCAAGAATAACCTCGCTGTCCTCTGTACAGAGGGTGTCCCCTGTTGTGGTATTTTTAAGACCTACAGCCGCCGCAATATCCCCTGCATAAACCTTGCCGATTTCCTGCCTTGAATTTGCGTGCATCTGGAGAATACGGCCTACTCTTTCCTTTTTGCCCTTTACGGAGTTATATACGTATGAACCCGATTCAAGACAGCCGGAATATACTCTGAAGAAAGCAAGCTTCCCTACAAAGGGGTCATTCATAATCTTAAAGGCAAGAGCCGCAAAAGGCTCCTCGTCGGAAGCGTGTTTTTCAACAACAGCACTCTCGTCTCCAGGGAGATGTCCCTTTATAGCCGGAATATCCGTAGGAGCCGGCATATATTCAAGTATGCCGTCCAAAAGCTTCTGAACGCCCTTATTTTTATAGGCTGAGCCACAGAAAACGGGAACCGCCTCACAGTCTATGCAGGCAGCCCTTAAGACTTTCTTCATCTCTTCTATGGAAAGTTCCTCTCCTTCGAGATATTTTTCCATAAGAGTCTCGTCTGTTTCGGCTATTGCCTCTATCATCTGAGTCCTGAAGTCCTTTGCCTTTTCCTGCATATCCTCGGGAATGTCTTTAATTTCGACGTCTGTTCCCAGCTTATCTTCATAGTAATAGGCCTTCATTTCCATAAGGTCTATAACCCCTGCAAACTGATCCTCAGCCCCTATGGGGAGCTGAACAACCACGGGGTTAGCGTTTAGGCGTTCTCTTATCATATCTACAACATGATAAAAGTCGGCGCCCATAATATCCATTTTATTTACAAATGCCACACGGGGAACGTGATACCTTTCGGCCTGACGCCATACGGTTTCAGACTGGGGCTCTACTCCCCCTTTTGCGCAGAATACAGCAACGGAACCGTCGAGAACTCGGAGAGACCTTTCAGCCTCAACCGTAAAGTCTACGTGGCCGGGAGTGTCTATAATGTTGATACGGTGTTTGGGGCCGTCGCCGATATGCCACATTGTAGTGGTTGCGGCGGAGGTAATTGTTATACCTCTTTCCTGCTCCTGATCCATCCAGTCCATAACGGCTGTACCCTCGTGGGTATCGCCTATTTTATAGGTACGTCCCGTATAGTAGAGTATTCTTTCGGTGAGAGTTGTCTTTCCGGCATCAATGTGGGCCATAATACCAATGTTACGGGTAAGCTCCAAAGGTACCTGTCTTTTGTCTGCCACACTAATTCCTCCTTATTTGTATTTTTAAAGTTTCTCTGACTGCTTCTGTAAAATTTTATATTTAATAGTTATAATAAGGAAACAATTACCACTTGAAGTGGCTGAAAGCCTTGTTTGCCTCCGCCATTCTGTGGGTTTCGTCCTTCTTCTTGCAGGCGCCGCCCTCTGACTTCATAGCGTCCATAATTTCTCCGGCAAGACGCTGATCCATGGTTTTTTCGCTTCTCTTTCTCGAGTAAGTCGTAAGCCACCTTAAGCCTAAGGTAAGACGTCTGTCTGCTCTGATTTCCATAGGCACCTGATATGTGGCGCCGCCTACACGGCGTGCCTTTACTTCAAGTACGGGCATAATGTTGTTTAAAGCTGTTTCAAAGGCTTCAAGACCGGGTGTTCCGGTTTTTTCCTCTACGATTTTGAATGCGCCGTAAACAATCTTCTGAGCTGTGCCCTTTTTGCCGTCAAGCATAATTGAATTTATAAGCTTTGTAACGGTTGTGCTTTTGTACATAGGATCAGGCAGTACTTCTCTTTTTGAAACATGACCTTTTCTTGGCACGATTCTTCCCTCCTTAATCAAATATTATTAATTCATCGGTACTCACAGGCATAAATAAAAGCCCGTGTATATGCCCTGTTCCGACCTGACCTTCTGCGCTTCTATATATATAAAAATGACAAAAGTATTTTTGGTAAGATACATGGCAGTATACTGTTTTAATTTTTATTTCTTTTTCTTGCCGCGCTTAGCGCCGTATTTTGAACGAGCCTGTTTTCTGTCGGCAACTCCGGCCGTATCGAGAGTACCTCTGATAATATGATAACGTACACCGGGGATATCCTTTACTCTTCCGCCCCTTATAAGAACAACGCTGTGTTCCTGAAGGTTATGGCCTTCGCCGGGGATATAGGACGTAACTTCGATACCGTTTGAAAGACGAACTCTGGCTATCTTTCTCATAGCTGAGTTAGGCTTCTTAGGTGTAGCTGTCTTAACAGATGTACAAACGCCCCTCTTCTGAGGTGAGGTTGCGTCTGTCTGCTTTTTCTTAAGAGTGTTAAGCCCCTTAAGAAGAGCAGGCGCCGTTGACTTTGTAACCTTTGTGCTTCTGCCTTTCCTGACTAACTGGTTAAATGTAGGCATTCCATGCACCTCCTTCTTTTTTAACGGGAGAGACCTCCCCCTCCCTGAATACTTTTGCCATGTCTGATATTCAAAATCTCAAACACCAAATTATTATATATCCTCCAAAAGGAAAAGTCAATCTTTTTTTGAAATTTTACCGATTTTTTTCAAAACCCTGAAGTGAAAAGTTTACTTCAGGCGCAATTCAAAAGTTACAAAAAAATTTAAAAAAGTGCTTGACAAATTCGTCCTTATGCCCTATAATATAACTTGTCGTCAGGAGATAACCCCCTACCCCTTTCCCCATTTCTTGGCGGCTGTAAGCCCAGGTAGCTCAGTTGGTAGAGCAGCGGACTGAAAATCCGCGTGTGGGCGGTTCGATTCCGTCCCTGGGCACTTATTTTTTACGCGGGTGTGGTACAATGGTAGAACATCAGCCTTCCAAGCTGAGGACGAGGGTTCGATTCCCTTCACCCGCTTGCAGGATAGCTTAACAATTTAATAATGTATAATATTAATGTGCGCGAATGGCTCAGTGGTAGAGCATCGCCTTGCCAAGGCGAGGGCCGCGGGTTCGAATCCCGTTTCGCGCTCTTAAGAAAAGGCCGCAGATAAAAAATATTCTGAGGCCTTTTCAGGTTAAACGCATGAAAAATTTATTTAAAATGTAATATAATTGAAATACAACACCGCCTG
>JAJQFB010000073.1 GCA_021201395.1 Clostridiales bacterium
CCCCTCTTTTTCGGTCAAAATCAATTTTAAAACAAGGAGGAAAATTAAAAAATGAACAACAGGTTCAAAAGAGCATTAAGCTCAATTTTAGCTTTCGTTATGGTTATCTCCGTATTAACCGTAATGAACGTAACCACAGCTTTAGCTGCAATTAACACAGATAGTGTTGATTCTAATATAACTACAGTTTATAATTTTTTAGGCGGAACAGCAACGGAACTTACAGAAGTCAGTGCAACGGTAGGCAGCGGCACAGCAAAGTATCTCTCAGCCGGTGCCGGATACCAAGTAAGTACTGAGTATACATCTCAAAATACAGGCTTAAAGCTTACTGCCGACTCTACCAAGGCTCCGAAGTTTAACAATGTAAGTTCGATTGAGGGCAGTAATCACTTAGAAATTCCGGCAACAGCCGGCGATACAATTTATGTTTACGGCTATCGCAATGACAGTAGTTTTGGAGATAGCACATTGCTGTTTTGTACATCAACTACATATAGTACAACTGAAGGCAGTGTAGATGTTACAAGTGTAAGGGGAACTGTACAGGAGGTAGAATATAACGTTCCCAGTACATTTACGGGAAGTACTATATACATTGTTGCAGCAAGCTCCGGAAATAACTTTGACGTTGCTGCTGTTGCAGTCGTAAGCGGTTCGGCTACTTCTCTTTCACTTGACAACGCTTCTGTTTCTCTTGAACCCGGCGGAACCGCAACAGTTACAGCTACAGCGAAAAATGCCGGTACTCCTACTATTTCTTGGAGTTCAACAGATACAGAAGAATCTGTTATAAAGCTTTCAGCAACTACAGGCAGCAGCGTAACAATTACAGCTGTTGCAGACGGAACCGCAACAGTTACAGCTTCATTTACATATAATAAAGTAACCTACTCTAAATCTGTCACTGTTACCGTGGCAACAAAGGTAGTTTTCGAAAGTAATTTTGATGCGTCCGATATGTCAACAGGGGATATAAAGATAGATATTCTTGTATCTGATAATTTATTTAAAATTATGCCCGGCCCTGCAAGTAATACAAGTAATTTGGTAACGGTTGCTTCTTCAAGCAGCGGAACGGTTACATTGGCTGACGGTGAAAGCTATAGTTCATCAACAGCAGTGAAAACAGGCGGCGGCGGTTCAGCTACTCAAAGAAGTATCGGTTTTATAACAGGTGATACAGCCGGAACAATATATTACTATGCTAAATCAGCAAGCACCAGTACAAACACAATTACCGTACAAGACAGCGAGGGAGATTCTCCTGAGGGTGTTACCATAACAAACGGCACAGACGCTACAATCGGTTCAAGTGTTACCGAAATTAAAATAACAGGTTTATCAGCTAATACAGAATATTATATTTGTGCTTCAGCCAGTGCATATATTTATTATGTAGCTTCAACAGAAGAGCTTGTTGAATTTGACGAACTTCCCACTGTAGACTTTGATAATTATACGGTTACAGGTACAGACGGCACAGTTTACTATATTGCAGGTCTTGCAAGCTCTGTTACCGCAGATGACGTAGCCGAATACGAAACCTGTTATCTTGACGGTGCCGAGTCGGCGGACAGCAGCTCAATTACTATAATATATGAAGGTGTTTCAGTTGACGATTTAACAATAGAAGCTGCAAGATTCGGTTATTCATATGTATACGGATTTGAAGTTATTAACGCTAAAAGCTTAAGCGGCGATTACAGCAGTTCACAAAACGACTATACGCTGACGGCAGAATAATTAAGGAGGCAATTAAAATGAAAAAAACATACACAAAGCCAAATATGGAAATTGTCTCCTTTAAGACAGAAAACATTATAGCAGTCTCTGCTGCTGATATTCAAGCACAGAGTGCATTCGGCATACTTGATATATCTAATACTGCTGTAAGTTATTAATTTAAAACACTTTCCCTCTGCATTAATTTGCAGAGGGAGATGTGTTTAAAATATATCAACTTTTACAATCCGAAAGGAGTGTTGTGTATGGGAGTATTTCCCAGACATCTATGGAGAAATGTACGCGGCTCCGATGAATTTAAGGATTATAACTGCGGAACTTGGAAACAGCATTGGGTAAATTATAATATTTCGAAATAAGAATGGCCTGATAAATGTTCCCGCGTAGGCTGCGAAAACAAAGCAGAAGTAGGTGCACATGTCTGGAATCATGAACATTTTGGAAGAGCGATGTATATAATACCGCTTTGCAGTAAATGCAACCAAATTTATGATGATGATTTAACTATAAAACGTGATGTTGCTTTTGCACCTGCAAGTAAAGCAAGAACCTGTGGGGAATAAAATTATAAAGTTAACAATTTCTATTAATATATTTCGAGAAAGCCGCTTAAGCCGCAGGCTTTTCGGCAAATTAAATTTAGGTTATAAGGGGTTGTTTTTTCCTCTCCATATAACATTTTGGTTTTTTTGATTTAGAGAACGTCCCGAATGGTGTGTAGTAGGCGGGCCGTTCTCTTTTTTTACTTTTAAGCTTAAGTAAATGCTGATTATTGACCGCTTACTTTGTGACGGTCTACAGCAAAGAAAAGCGATGTTCACCTTTAAAGACGGAACAAAGATAAAGGCATAAAATATAAAAAGGTTCTCGGACAGAAAGACATCTGCCTGAGAACCTCTTTTTTCACCCAAAAATTAAATTATGCACCGCTCCGTTCTGAAAATGCACCAGGGGGGGAATGGAATCGTTAAATTGTATCAAAGACGGGGCGAAAACGGAACCACCGTATGCCGAACGGCAGGTCAGACTGTCTATACTAAACACCGGTGAGATTTGCAGTCAGAATAGCTTAACCAAAGCATCTTAGCTGCAACTCAGTTTAAGCTGCTCCGGCTATTGTTCCGTTATCAGGCTTGATTGAATTTATAAGCCGCATTAACTCTAAATTTCTTCTTGCTTCAATCTCTAAACACCTACTTGAACGTATTTTATTTAAATAGCCGTAAATGTGAAGCTTAAGCAAGTCCGAACGTAAATACGGAGACAGACCTCTGTTATTACCGCTATATTCCTTGATTCCCATTTCAGTTAAATTTAAAGAATTTACATAGGCATCAATTACACGGACAGGACTATCCTGATCAATTAATTCATCTAAGGAACCGCTGATTAATTAGCTCTTCGCATCTTCACCGCCGATTTTCCCGATTGTTTCGTCATGCATTTTCAACATAGGCTCCGGCTATGCCCTCAAATGCTTTCCTCGCACTCGAAAAAATCTGCGGCAAATCTGCTTCGGCGAATTAATCATTGCTTCCCTAAGGATACCGCTGCCACTTGTATTTGGTTCCTGTATTCTCCTGTAATATATGCCCTAATAATCCTCCATTAACATTCATTATCTTGTATGATTATTATGGTATAAATCGGTATATATTGCAAGTATTATATACGATAATTGTTAGACAGTCTGATACACTGTGGTGTGAGAGAGGAGAGAAAATCTGCCCTACTCGATTTTTATAATGCTTTTTCCGCTTCTTTTCTCTTTTTTGAGGTTATGATACATATGGCTATGAAGATGCCTATGCTTATTACACTTACTGCAAGGCCGGGGAAGAAGCCTCCGGGGGTATATTTAAACCTTATTTCGTGGTCTCCGGCGGTAAGCTCTACTCCTATAAGACCGCCCCCCCCTATACCTATATATTCTGCCTTTTCTCCGTCTACCGTAAGGCTCCAGCCTTTATCGTAGGGGATGGAGGTGTAGAGGACACCGTCCTTATCGGCCGTTACGGTTCCCTCTATTATTGTGTCATTCTCGGGAACGGGAACGGTCATAGTGTTTTCGGAAAGCTTATCATAGGCTTTTAAGAAAACATCCTCGTTATATGCTGCCACATATATTTTAATATCGCCGGAGGTTCTGTAGGTTTTCTCGAACTCGCCTCTGTTTGTAAGGCTGAAAGAAATGTCTAAGGTGTCCTCTGCGTTTACCTTACCTACGTCGAAAAGGCTTCGGCCTGTGGAAAGCTCTCTGTCGTTTTTGCCGCTGCCGTTTATATAATAAACCACACGCTTCGTGTTGCTTGCGTCGACATAGAAGTAAACGTAGCTGTCCTCTTCAAAGGTAACGCTTGCGGAAACGGAAGGCTCTGCGTTTAAGTCTGAGGGGTTTGTAAGCTCATATCTGAGGTCTATGCTTTCACTGTCCCCTAATTTATAGGCCGGGCTGTCCTCTTCTATTGTTTCATACTCTCCGTCCGTTCCGAGAGCCTTTGATATTCTTAGATTTTCATAGCTGAAATCGTCGAGCTTAACGTCTGTAAACATATCTTCTTCTACCCCTGCGGCCTTGTGTATAAATTCGTTTTGAACCGTAAAGGGCTGAATGTCGTCCGAAGCTTCCCAGTCCTCAATATCCGAATTTACCATAAAGCCCAAAGGCAGCCAATATTTGTTTTCGTATATTGCAACGGTTGAGGTTGTTCCGTCCTCAAGGGTTGTTTCCCAAGTGTCCAAATATTCATACCTGTCGTTGTTTATTGTTCCGTCCTTTTCCATAATGTACTTCATACTGAACATAGCGTCCACAAGAGCTGTAGGATCATAGTAACGGTGAGAGTTGGAGGTTGCGGCTATGCCTAAGCTTCTGACAAGAGAAGTTGCATCGCCGGGAGCCATTGAGGAGAACTGTGAAAAACCGGGGTAGTGGTAAAGGGCGCCCTCGTTTATGGCCGTAAACCGCCGAAACTCCGCCCTGTAAAACTCCTCTGAATTTTCCGCCATATAGGCCGCCGCCTCGTCCGCCGCTTCCGTATATTTTACATAGGCCGTTCTGTCCGTTGTTCTGTCAAGACCTGTATATGAGCCGAAAAGCATTTCAGCAAATATGCAGACCAAAAGAATACAGTAAACAGGCGTAAGAGAAACCTTTTTTGCCCCCTTGTAGAAATAGAGGATAATAATATAGCCTATCATAGCCGCAATGTTTATGACTATATCCCTGTTGTCAAGGGTTCTCTCTATGTCGTCTATAGCGGAAACAAAAATAAACTCTGTAATAAATATCCAAATTACATAGACCATACATATTATAAAAAGATATTCAAATTTAAGCTTCCTGTCCTCTTTAAAGCGGAGGAAAGCCCTGTAGGCCATTGTGAGAAGTATAAAGCTGTATATGAATGTAAAACGGTGAGGCAGGTTCGAGGGGAAGTGCATACCGTGAATCATAAAGTCCAAAGGCTTTATACAACTGCAAAGGAGCATAAATATAAGAAGAGCGGAATAGAGTATTTTTTCCTTTCTCTTTGTGTTTTTGTCCAGATAATAATAGGGCAGAAGCATAACCGTAAGGAGGCCTGTATAAATATTGGGTAAGTCCTCGTTTCGGCCCAAAACTACGGGTCTTGCACCTATGAAGTGGTTTGTTAAAAGCTGCCATATATTCTGGTAAACCTCAAACTTCGGGAAAGAGGTTTCGCTTGTGGCGGTTTCAGAAAGGGCTATGGCCGTAGGAAGCATTAAAACCATAGCCATACCGCCTGCCAAAAGGGACATAACCGCAAAGAGTATCGTTCTGTTTTTGATTGTCTTAAAATCCCTCTTAAAGCTGTAGTTTGAAAACAGAACAACGAGATAGTAAAGAGCCGCAAAAACGCAGACCATAAAGGCTATATAAAAGTTTATGAATATCACCAAAGCAAGGGATATAGCATAGGTTTTAAATTTTCCGTCCTTGACAAGGCTTTCTATGCCTAAGGCCACTATAGGGAAAAGAGCCACGGCGTCAAGCCACATTACGTTCCAGTAGAAGCCCGTCATAAAAGACATAAAGGCATACATAAGTGAAAAGAAAACTATTGAAAGGTCGTTTTTGCCGTAGGTTTTCTTTATATAAATTCCGCAGAAAGCCCCTGCAAAGGCTATTTTAATAAGTATAAACAGAGCCATAGCCTCCGCCATATGAACCTGAGGGAAAAACAGCATAAGCAGGCTTATGGGGCTTGCCGTATAATACGCCGCCTGAGCTACGAAGTTTTTGCCCAAGCCCCCCTCCCAGCTGTAGAAAAGACTTTGGCCGTTTAAAATTCTGGAGCGGAACTCCTCGTGATAGGGGCCGTACTGATGATAAAGGTCTACCTTGAGAATCGTGTTGGGGCCGTAGGGGTAAACCTGTCTTAGAATATAGACAATATTCATAAGAAGAGCGGCCAAAACAAAGGCAAGTATAACATATCTCCATTCAAAGAAGAACTTGCCCATGCCTTTTTTGTTTTTGGTAATTTGTTTGCTTTTGGAATTGTTTTTCATTTCATTTCTTCTCCTTTTTAAATATAAAAAGCTTGCTTAAAACATAGTTAATAACAACCACAAAAAACTGGCCTGCTATCTTTGCTGTTTTGTCGTTAAGTCCCGTTTTTGTTGTGACAAACAGCCATAAAGCCTCTACGACAAGTGAAAATATCCTTGCGGAAACGAACGCAGAAGCTTCCCTTGCCAAAAAAGCAGGCTTAAAGGACTTAGACTTAAAAACAAAAATTTTGTTTGTTATATAGGCGAAAGCCACGGCCAAAACCCATGAAAGCAGGTTCGCAATCTGAATGCCCAAGGCCGTAATTTCTCCGCCTGAGGAAAGGGCGTTTGAAAAAAGCCGGTAGCTTAATATGCTTACGGCGGTTGTAAGTCCGCCGAAAAACAAATAGCGTATAACCTCATTTTCAAAAAATTTTTTTATTAGCTTCATTTTATTTCATAATCTTCCTTTGAATCCTTAAGGCTTGTTTCACCTATTAAATATACGGGACGATTTTTTACCTCCATATAGATTTTTGCTATATATTCTCCCAAAATTCCGCAGGTAAGAATTATAAAGCCCCCTATAAACAAAATAAGCGTCACAACGGAGGCAAAGCCCGGAAAGTCCTTTCCGCAGATAAGAGTTTTAAGAATAACATATATAAGATAGATAAAAGCGGAAAAGGAAACACAGGCGCCCACAACCGAGGCAAGCCTTAAGGGAGCCGTTGAAAAAGCGGTTATGCCGTCTACGGCGTATATGAAAAGCTTCCAAAAGCTCCACTTTGTCCGCCCTGCGGCCCGTTCTACGTCCTGAAAGGCTATCCACTTCGTTTTAAAGCCTACCCAGCTGAAAATCCCCTTTGAAAACCTCTGAACCTCGCTCATAGCCACAACGGCATTTACCATTTTGCGGTTCATCATTCTGAAATCACCGGCGCCGTTGGGCATATTTACATCGGATATTTTATTTACAAGCTTGTAAAATCTGTTTGTAAAGGCGATTCTTAAGGGAGGGTCTCCGTCACGAGTAGCCCTGTAGGTGGCCGTGCAGTCATACCCCTCCTCTATGCCCTTTATCATTTGGGGCAGAAGAGCGGGAGGGTGCTGCAAATCCGAATCCATTAAAACAACCATATCCCCCGCAGTATTTTTAAGGCCTGAATACATAGCGGCTTCCTTGCCGAAATTTCTCGAAAAGGAAATATAATCGGCGTCCGGGTTTTCGCATATCCCCTTTAGCTTACTAAGAGTGTCGTCCGACGAGCCGTCGTCTATAAAGAGATAGCGTATATTATAGCCCTCTATTTTATCCGTCACCTTTTTACATTCCCTATAGAACAGATTTATAACTTCGCTTTCGTTATAACAGGGCACTACTATATCGATTTTTTTCATATTTTCTATTTATGCCCGTCCTTTCTTCATATATTGCTTCTGTTTAAAATACATTTCTTCCTTAGTCTATTTTACATAATAAAGAAAGTTTTTTCAAGAGTAAGTTTATAAAATATATTGAAATCTTCTCGGAAATTTGTTATAATACAAGGTGTCGGGTGTTTATTTATCAGAGGGATATTGATTTATGAAAAAAAACGCAAAAAACAAGGACTATAAAAGCATATATAAAAAATATTTGCTTCTTTCTCTCGGATCTGTTTTTTTGATGACTGCTGTCTGTGTCATTTTCTTTTTTATCTGCGGCCGGGTTTTCAACAAAAGAATTTTGGACGAGCTTTTAAGAGAAAGCAGACGGGCGGTCTATGACGCAGAGGAACATATAGAGGGAAACCTTAAGGCCATTTCCGCCGTTTCCTGCTTTGTGGAGGAGGAAAACATAAGCTATAATTTAAGCAAGCTTAAAGAAGCAAAAAACGATATGGACTGTTATATGCTTGGTATTTTAACCGGAGAGGGGGTTTTTACACCACAGAAAATCAGGAACTTGACGTAAAAGATATAGACTGTTTTTCAAGAATTTTAGAGGGGGAGATTATAGAGTGTGAAAAATATGAATATACGGGCGAAAGCTTTTTCCTCTACGGCGTGCCGGTTTACAGGGGCAACGTGGTTATAGGGGGAGTATGTCTTACAAACAGAATTTCCGACTTTACCGACACCTTCTTTACCTCCGACTACATAAGCCACGCCCTTATAGACAGAGAGGGTATGATTTTAGCCGAAAGCGGAAGTCTCATAGAGCAAAGCTGCAACATAGGCAATATTCTTTCAAGGGAAAATTCCGAAATTT
Organism: Clostridiales bacterium; assembly: GCA_021201395.1. GTDB lineage: Bacteria > Bacillota > Clostridia > Lachnospirales > CAG-274 > JAJQCI01. The sequence continues at coordinate 8,519 of JAJQFB010000073.1, forward strand.
ACAAAAAAGCCTATAATGACAGAGAGGCTGTCCTTTTGAGGGAAAACATAAACGGCACGGGGGCAAGGATACAGACCCTGCCTATGGACGTAAACGACTATGTTCTTATTTCGATAATAACCGACAGGGGCTACAACTCCGTAGTATGGAATTATTTCTGCCTTATAATTTTCACATTCATCTTCTTTATGGCTATATTGACAGCGGTAATCATATTTTCACTGTCATACTTTAAAAAGTCAAATGCCGGTGTTTTGGAGATGATGGGCAGGTTTGCCGCGGAAAGTAAAATTTTGAATATAACCTATATGCGTCACGGCTATTCAAAACCGGGAAACATCTCCTACAGCTCTAAAATTTTAAACAACAGCTTCGGCTATACAATAACGGAGTTTGAACAGTTCTTTAAAAACAGGCTGGAGCCCGTAATTTACAGCGACGACAGGAACAGAGTTTTCAGGGATTTTGAAGATTTCTACAATTCTTCGAGCAGCCGCCGAAAAATTTCCTTCCGAATTGTAAACAAGGACAACAAATTAAAGTGGTATACAGACGAAATGTCTAAGGATTTAAAATCGGAGGAAATAATTTCTCTTCTTATGCCTTCGGACGAGCTTGCGGAGCTCCAGGGCAAAAACAGCTTTTTATCCAAACGGCTTGACCTTATATCGAGAGCTTCCGCATATTATGTCTTTGACCTTAATATACAGGACAGAGAGCTTTTCGTTACGGACAATCTTAAGGAAAGGTTAGGCTATGTTGTAACCGCCCAGGACTGTTTTAAGGCAAGCGTAAGAGAAAGGCTTTTAAGCCCCAACAGCCGCAAGGAGCTTGAGGCTATGATAAGGAGCTATAAACGGGGCGACAGAAGCATAAACGGAAACCTGACCGTTACGGCAGCCGACGGAAGTCAGGTCAGGTTCCACATTCAGGCGGAGGTTATAGGCTCTATCATAAAGGACGAAACACGAATTTTGGCAATATTAAACGAAGTAAAAATTTTTAAATAAACTATATTTACGGGAAGAAATTCCCCGACAAAAGGAGAGTGCAGTATGAAAAAAGCAAGATTATTTGCGGCGGCTATGGCGGCCGTTATGGCAGCACAGGTAACCTCTTTCGGAGCTTCCGACTATTTCAAGGACGTTACCTCAAAATACGACTGGGCGCAGGAGGCCATCGACGCCCTTTACGATGAAGGCGTTATAAGCGGCTTCGAGGACGGCTACTTCCGCCCTGCGGACACAATAAGAAGATGCGACTTTTTGGTTATGCTTTACAAGAAATTCGGAGAGGAAGGCTCCTATGTTGTAAAGCTTGCGGAGGACGTTGAAAGAGGAATTTACTACGACGAAGCCTACATCTGGGCGGCAAACTGCGGAATTGTGGATTCTTCCGAGCTTTTCTATCCCACAGAGCCCATAACAAGACAGGACGCTTTCGAGCTTCTGTTTAAGTGTCTTGAGGACGACGGCATTGTTACAAACGATAATAGATCCTCAGACCTTTCCGCCTTTTCAGACGCGGCGGACGTAGAGGAGAGCAAAAAGGAAGCCGTGGGAACCTTAGTCTCATTGGGTATCGTAAGCGGCTCCGACGGAATGATTCTGCCTGAGAGTACAATGACAAGAGCCGAAATGGCGGTTGTATTTTATATGGCGGGAGACGTTGAAGAAGAGGTTGAAGAAACAAACAGCGGCCTTATAACAGATGGCAGCATAAACATAGGCGTAGACACGGCGGACTCAAAATATACTATTACAACCTCGGTAGACACAAACTACCTTGTAGACGGAGTGGAAGCTGTTCTCAATGACGAAACAATTACCGTTTCCGACGAAGGAAAATCAGGCATAATAATCACCAACGGCGGAAGCCTTACGGCAGAGGATCTCGACATAGCAAAATCCGGCGATTCCGCAAGCTCCGTAAATACGGGAACCTCAGGTGTAAATTCGGCTATAATGGTAAGCAACGGTTCAAGCCTTTACGCCGAAACATCGGATATTAAAACCTACGGAATGTATTCAAACGGCGTAAGCATATTCGGCGGCGGAAACACGGTTATACTGGACGGCTGCGAGATTGTTACAACGGGAAATAATTCGGCAGGGGTTCTTACGGTTGACAATTCCACATTAAGCATACTTAACTCGTCTGTAAGAGTAAACGGAACCGGGGTTCCGGCGGTAAGTCTTAACGGAGCCGAGGGTGCCTATACAATAAGAGATACCGAAATAAGTGCAACGGGAGAGGGAGTTCAGGCTTTAACTTCAGCCGGAAACCTTACCTTAAGCGGCTCAACCTTAAGCTCAAAAAGCTCGGTCGGCTTACAGAGTATAGGCAGTACAGTATTGAACATTGACGACACCGAATTTAAAACGGCAGGTGCCTTTATGGAAATTACAGACACTGCTAAGAATGCTTCCGACATTACAACAAAGAACACCACAAACATAACGGACTGCGAGCTTGTTTCGGACTCAACGAATTCGCCTATAATCGATGTTGTAAATGTTAATTCCGACATCTATATTACAGGCTGCACCTTTGAATCGGCAGGTATGCTTTTAAGGAGCAGAATAGACAAAACCGCAAACGCTGCGGCAAGAGGAGCCGACACAAATATTACCTTTGACAATCAGGACGCAGAGGGAACAATTTACGCAGGCACAAACGCTACTGTTACAATTACCCTTAAAAACGGGTCTATACTTAAAACGAAGCTTAATCCGGGAGGCGCCGGCAAAGTAAACATTATACTTAAAAGCGACGACGACAAGCTTGAGCTTACGGGGGACTGTTATATAGGCTTTATTGATAACCACTATGACTATAATTTCACAAATATAATCGACAAGGGTGCGCGTATTTACTACGATTCCACTCTTGACGAAAACGACTGGCTCGATGGCGAAACCTACTCACTGCCCAACGGCGGAGTTATAGAGCCTATCTGATAACGATAACTTAAGTAAAACCGAAAAATAAAAAGGAGCTGCCGCAAAACAGGCAATATAAACTGTTTGCGGCAGCTCCGATTTTATAATTTACTCAGGCTGTTTTTGTAGTTTCTTCGCTGTCTTTATTTCCGTCTTTTTTTGCTTCCTCCAAAGCGGCGTTTACGGCCTCCAAAAGAATTGAGGAGGTAACGGTGTTTTCCGTTATTTCTATATCCGTTGTTTGGGCACTTAATATTTCCGTCCGCAGGGCTTCAAAGGAAGGCTCGAACAGGGGATAAAAAACTTCCTGGGTTTCTACCAAATTGAGCATTGCAATATCCAAAATAGAACTTTCGTCTACGCTGACCTCGATAACCACAGGGCTGTTTTGTAAAATAATCTCGGCGGAATAGGTTCCCGGTATGTAGCCTGTTTTGTCGTCTCCCGAATTTAAGAAAAGCAAAATAGCAATTATTATAATTATGCCTGCGGCAATAAAAATTCCCCTTTTAACCAAATCCTTCATCTGAAAAACAACTATTTTTGTACTCAAAATATATCCTCCCCTGAGATTGCTTTTATTACAATATATGGGGATGGGGAGAAATATATTCACAACAAGCCCTTTTCTTCTGTATATTCAAGCCTCTCAGTAGGAATAATATATGTGAGGAGGCGGTTTAAAGAGAATACCGAAACACGTAGGAATAATTCCCGACGGAAACAGGCGGTGGGCGGTTAATAACAATATGGAAAAACAGGAGGGCTATGGTTACGGTTTGGCTCCGGGGCTTAGCTGTCTTGATTTTGCGGCAAAACAGGGTATAGAGGAGCTTACCTATTACGGCTTTACCGTTGACAACTGCAAAAGGCCGAAAGCTCAGGTTGAAGCCTTTAAGCGGGCTTGTGTCGAAGCTGTAGAGCTTCTCTGTAAAAGAGGGGCGGAGCTTTTTGTCTTCGGAAATAAAAACTCCCCCCTGTTTTCCCCCTGAGCTTCTGCCTTATACCGAAAAACGGCAGAAAATCAGGGGTGGGGGAATTAAGGAAACGATGATTAATTCGCCGAAGCAGATTTGCCGCAGATTTTTCTGAGTGCGAGGAAGGCATTTGAGGGCGTAGCCGTAGCCTACGTTGAAAATGCGTGACGAAGCAATCGGAAAAATCGGCGGTGAAGATGCGAAGAGCTAATTAATCAGCGGTTCCTTAAGCTTAATTTTCTTGTAAATTACGGGTGGCAGTGGGATATGGAGGGGTTTGGCCGCAGCGGCAGAGCCTTTTCCTCTGATATATCCCCATAGACCTTATAATCCGTTGGGGCGGTATGCGGCGGCTGTCGGGTTTTTTGCCCATACAGTCCGTTTACGCCGATTTTTATGTGGCGGAGAGTCTGTGGTTCGATTATAAGGACGCCGACTTTAAAAACGCTTTGATATGGTATAACAAACAGGACATAACTAAGGGAGGCTGACCGTAGTTTACTGATTATCGGAGCTTTTCTTAAGCCAGTTATATACGTTTGCCTTGCTGAAGCCGAACATTTTTCCTACGCTCCGTCCGCTTTCTCCCTTACAGAATGCCTCTAATGCCTTAAGGCGAACCCCATCGGGATATTCCCTTGTTTTGGGGTTAAGGGTGTAATACCTGCCGCATTCCTTGCAGAAGCACCTCTGTGTTCCCGAACGGTTCTTTCCGGCGTTTACCTGATTTTCCGTTTTTCCGCATACGGGACACTTGCATCCCTCTGTTTCCTTTGCTTTTCTCATAAATTTATACCATAATACACAAATTTACTTCCTGCTTACGGATAAAACAGACTTTTCAACCTCGTCTATAAGTTCTTCTCCGCCGTGGAGAACCGTTCCGGCAATAATATAGCCCTCGGTTTCGCTTGCCTCGGTTTTTGTCACCATATACATCTCGGAGTTCTCGCTTCCCGAAATCTTAAGCTTATAGGTGTTGCTTTTTACGCCGTCGTCATCTAAATCGCCCTCAAAGCTTAAAACCTCATAGCTGCCGTCTAAGCCGAGATAATCCGTAAGCTCCTCCTCTGTGGTGGGAATGGAGTCATAATCTAAGCTTCCCTCTTCCGCACTCAGGTCAAGATATACAATGATGGCATCGCTGTCAAGCTGAGTTTCCACGGCGGAATCGCTTGTGGCCGGAAGAGTAAACATATAGCCGCCGTTAATTCCCAGAGACTCGCTTTCCTCCTGCCACTGCTCACCGGGAAGAGTAATCGAGAATGACCCGTCCTCGGAGGTGTATTTATATCCTCCGCCGCAGCCTGTCATTGCCGCTGCGGCAAAAATCACCGAAAAAATCAGAGATAACTTCCTTTTCATTTTTAATTTCCTCCTGAAAATTTATTTATCACACTTTTTAATTGTAATTAAATCACTGTGGTTTGTCAAGCCTGTAATTGCAAAAATCCGTTTATTTCAAGGGCGGAAAAACGTTTCGGAAACATCTCCGATTTTTCCCTTTGATATATTAATATGCCGCTCTGAAAGGAGCTGTTTTGTCGGTCTTTTCCCAAGGCAGGTCTAAGTCGGTTCTGCCGAAATGACCGTAGGCCGAGGTCTGCTTGTAGATGGGCCTGCGGAGGTCAAGGTCTCTTATAATTGCGCCGGGTCTTAAATCAAAGCTTTCTTCTGCGATTTTCCGAATTTCATCATCGGGAATTTTGCCTGTTCCGAAAGTGTTGACCGAAACAGAGGTTGGTCTTGCTATGCCTATAGCGTAGGACAGCTGAATTTCACATTTTTCCGCTATTCCGCTTGCCACAATATTTTTGGCTGCATATCTTGCGGCGTAGGCTGCGGAACGGTCTACCTTTGTAGGGTCCTTGCCTGAAAAAGCGCCGCCGCCGTGTCTTGCATAACCCCCGTATGTATCAACTATAATCTTCCTGCCCGTTAAGCCGCAGTCTCCCATGGGGCCGCCTATAACAAACCTGCCTGTGGGGTTAATGTGGATTTTTGTGTCCGATGACATAAGCTCTGCCGGAATAACCGCCTTTATAACCTTTTCCTCTATATCCCTGTAAATATCCTGATTTAAGGCAAAGGGCGAGTGCTGGGTTGAAACAACGACAGTGTCTACCCCTACGGGCTTGCCGTCCTCATATATTACAGTAACCTGACTCTTTCCGTCGGGGCGGAGATAGGGTAAAGTCCCGTTTTTTCTTACCTCCGCAAGCCTTCTCGTCAGCTTGTGGGCAAGGCTTATAGGCAGGGGCATAAGCTCCTCTGTTTCATTACAGGCGTAGCCGAACATCATACCCTGATCTCCCGCTCCCGTGTCTATTGAATCAACAGCATCAACCCCTTGGGCAATATCCGGGGACTGACCCTTAAGCGTAACAATAATACCGCAGCTGTCGCAGTCAAAGCCGTACTTTGCTCTGTCATAGCCGATTTCTCTTACGGCCTCTCTTGCAATTTTGTCAACGTCAACAGACGCAGTTGTGGTGATTTCGCCGGAAACACAGATAAGACCTGTTGTGACCAGTGTTTCACAGGCAACTCTACCCTGTGGGTCCTGTTCCAAAACCGCGTCTAAAACAGAGTCTGAAATTCTGTCGCAGATTTTGTCCGGGTGTCCCTCAGTTACCGATTCGGAAGTAAATAATTTTCTCATTTTGTTGCAGCCTCCTTATAATTTTTAATAATCCTGTAGATTTTCAAAAAGAAGGGCTAAAGCATTTGCCGCAGGCTCTTTTTACAATAAAAAAAGCCTGTAACGGCTTACACTTATACTCATCTTTCGGAATAAACCGATGGAATTAGCACCATAGCCGTCTTTCAAGCTCGGTTGCCGGGCTTCACAGGGCCATGTCCCTCCGCCGCTCAGGATAAGTTTATATAATTCTGTAAAGAGTATAATAACACCGATTATGAATTTTGTCAACAATAAATTTTTTCGGGTCAGGACATAAAAATGTTTTTATAAAAGAATAATAAGTTTGACTTAAGGAGATTTATTTGTTATAATCAAAGCTGAGATAAAAAATCGGAGGTCTTTATGAAAAACGGATTATATTTTTTAAAGCTTTTGAAATGGTATATAAATGATGAGAAGGGACAGCCCGAAGAGGGAATCGACTGGGACGAAATTTTAAGACTCAGTATTACTCATTCCGTTCAGGCTATGGTTTTTATGGCTGTTGACAAGTTTGACGAAAAGGTTCCGGTTTATGAGGAGCTTAAAAAGAATTTTCTTATGGCGGTAAATGTTGCCGTTTTGCAGGACATAGGTATGGAAGAAGTTATTGCCGTTTTAAACGAGGCGGAAATCAAATATATACCTATAAAGGGCTATGTTTTAAGAGAATATTACCCTGAAAGGGAGGCTCGAAGCTTTGGCGATATAGATTTTTTTATAAAGGAAGAGGACAGAGAAAAATGTCACAAAGCTCTTTTTGAAGTCGGCTTTATACTTGATGAAGCAAATTTTACCAGAGAAATTTGGCCGTATAAAAAGGGGGTTTTGTCGATAGAAGTTCACACAGACATAATGCGTCATAAATTATATAATGATTTTGACTATATAGGCTATTGCAGGAAAATGTGTAATTTTGAAAACAGAGTGTCCGGTAAGCTGTATACATATAAGCTTAAAGACGAAGATCATTTTATTTATTTGATGATTCATTTGGCTAAGCACTTTTATAATGCCGGGGCAGGGGTGAGAATGGTTTTGGATTTTGCCGCTGTGATAAATAAAACAGGAGACAGTCTTGATTTTGAATATATAAGAAGTGAGCTTGAAAAAATTCACCTGACTGAATTTTCCAATATAGTATTTTGTATATGCAGTAAATATTTTGATACAAAAATCGAATACTCGGATATAGACGAAAAAAAAGAGGAGGCCGTTCTCAAATATATTTTAGGTCATGGAGTTTTTGGTCATGACGACAAAAATGTAATTAAAATTATATATAATCGAGACGGTAAACATGGGGTAAAGCTTTTTATTGACAGAATTTTTCCGAGCTATGAGGAAATGACAGCCCGTTATCGGTGGTTTGTCGGGTGTAAAAGATATATGCTTCCTTACGGCTGGGTCAGAAGATTATTTTTGCAGCTTTTTAATAAAGAAAAAAGAAACTCTATAGGCTATAGGCTGTCAGCTGCGGTCGGCGACAACAAAGACGTTGAAACACATTTAAAAATGCTTGAGCTTGTAGGGCTCAAAAAATAAAAACACAGCTAAGGAAACGATGATTAATTCGCCGAAGCAGATTTGCCGCAAATTTTTTCGAGTGTTCAGAAGTTTTGCTGCGCAAAACCCATGCTGCGCACGTCCCGACATCTTTCGGGTTCCATCAGAAGTTTTGCTGACGCAAAACCGGGCTGAAGCCCGCCGAACGTCTTTTCGATTCCCGAGGAAAGCATTTGAGGGCGCAGCCGGAGCCTACGCCGGAAATGCGTGACGAAGCAATCGGAAAAACAGGCGGTGAAGCTGCGAAGAGCTGATTAATCAGCGGTTCCCTAAAAGTTTAGGAGGTATTTATGGATACGGCAAACAAAATGGAGACGATGAAAATGTCAAGGCTGCTTGTCAATATGTCTCTGCCCCTTATGATTTCTCTTTTGGTTCAGTCACTTTACAATATTGTAGACAGCGTTTTCGTGGCGAGACTTTCGGAAACCGCCCTTACGGCCACGTCTTTGGCCTTTCCGGTTCAGATTATGATGATAGCCGTGTCGGTTGGTACAAGCGTGGGCATAAACGCCCTGCTGTCAAAAAGCGTAGGGGCAAAGGACTACAAAATAACGACAAACATAGCTGTTACTGGGGTTATGCTTGCCCTCGGGGAATGATTGTTTTTATGGTTTTGGGCATATTCTGTTCCGGGGCTTTCGGAGCCTCATTTACAGATGATGAACAGATTGCCGAATATTGCAGTCAATATCTTTTTATATGTATGCTTTTCTGCGGCGGAACCTTTATAAGTACGATGTATCAGCGTTTTCTCCAGTCTGTGGGGAATACCTTCGACAGTATGATAACTCTTGTGGCAGGAGCCGTAACAAACCTTATTTTAGACCCTATATTCATTTTCGGCTTTTTGTTTGTTCCCTCTATGGGTATAAGGGGCGCCGCCATAGCTACGGTTATAGGCCAGTGGGTGTCGGCTTTTTTGGCCGTTCTTTTAAATACATTGAGAAATCCTATTGTAAATGTAAAATTTTCGGGCTATAGGCCTAATAAAACCGTCCTTGTCCAAATTTACAGGGTTGGTCTGCCTACGATTATAACTCAGGGTATAGGCAGTATTATGGTAACGGCTGTAAATGCTATTTTGATTCCCTTTTCGCCTACTGCGGTAGCCTTTTTCGGAGTTTACTATAAGCTTCAAAATTTCCTGTTTATGCCTATGAACGGCTTGGGTCAGGCGGCTATCCCTATAGTAGGCTATAACTACGGAGCGGAAAAGTATAACCGTATTTTGGGGCTTTTTAAGACAATTCTTCCTGCCGCTGCAGGTATTTCCCTAATAGGAACCGCAATTTTTCTGATTTTCCCTACGCCTCTGCTTCAAATTTTTTCCGCAAGTGATGAAATGCTTGCCTTAGGGGTTCCGGCACTGAGAATAATTTCTCTCACCTTTGTTTTTGCCTCTGTTACAATGGTTTTGGGCTATTCCGTATCAGGCCTAGGAAACGGCGTTGTAAATATGCTCGGAACGGGCTTAAGACAGCTTATTATCCTCGTTCCGGCCATGTATATATTCTCAAAATTCTTGGGAATATCCTGTGCATGGTATTCTTTCTGGCTTGCCGAAGCAGCGGCAGCCGCCTACGCCGCCGTTGCCACAGTCAGAGAGCTTAAGAAAAAGAAAATTTTCAACTCAAAGGAGTGATCTTACGGATGCACTTAAGGAACCGCTGATTAATTAGCTCTTCGCATCTTCACCGCAGATTTTCCAGATTGTTTCGTCATGCATTTTCAACATAGGCTCCGGCTATGCCCTCAAATGCATTCCTCGCACTCGAAAAAATCTGCTTCGGCGAATTAATCATCGCTTCCTTAAAAATATTTTTACACGGCGGAGCATAAGGAGGTTTTCCGAGAGGGCTGCGGATGAGGAAAAGCTTGAAACGATTTTACGGGCCGGAATGAGCGGCCCCTGCTGTGTGAACGCACGTGAGTGGGAGTTTAGTTTGGCTGGGAACATATCCCAAAATGGAAAGGGCGAAAAATCAACAGGAGCTTTTCGGTCTGCCTGAAAATATAATTCCACATTCAATAATTGCTTTCGGCTATCCTGGGGAAGCTGTGGAAAAAGAAGAGGAAAGAAATCTGTATGAGGGCGGCTGTGTACACAGACAGGGTTTTTAAGCTGCGAGGCGCCCCTGTTGCACCGATCGGCGCCGGTGGGGTTAGCACAAACCGAGGGGGATTGTCAAGGGTAATACGGAGCTTGCGCCCTTGACAATCCCCCTCGGTTTGTGCTGTGCAGGAGGTTTTGCGTTTGCCGCAGGGGCAAACACCTCTTTTAACAATAGTTTAACTTCGGCTCGGAAACACTTTTGCCATTCACCTGTTAAGGCATACATAATCTCAGACTTTGAATAATATTTAAAAATCGGCAAAGCAGCACCGATTTGACACCATTAAAAAAGAGCTGTCTGTAATGTTTTGAAAAATTAATACTTATAAGCTATGATAGGTTTCGTCTGTTTATAATGATATATAAATAGGCGTAACCTTTTTTTATGATTTTTTGAAGCCTAAAGGACTGTTAGACTTTGAAAAAGAGATAGAGCATTTTTGAATATAAGCAGGAAAGATAGGAATTTACAATATTTTTGCTGATATTTAGAATTTAAAAAAATCAAGTGTCACAAGGCGCTGCTTGGTGACACTGCCTTGAAAATTATGCTGAAAGTTAATATAATAATAAAATAAGTGTTTATTTTATTAATTTTGGTGATAATTATGGAAATCGGGGAATATTTAAGGGAGCTGCTCAATAAAAAAAGAGGTTTCTTTATCAAAATTGTCTAAGAAGCTGGAGCTTAAGAGCCGGAATACGCTTTACAGGCTGTTTAAGGGTTATTACAGCTATGAAATGTCGAAAGAGCTGACCGACAGAATAACAAAATGCGTAGATTTTTCGGAAAATGAGCTTTTAAGACTTGACGAATTATTACATAAACAAAGAAAGAAAAGATTTACGGTAAGGTCAAACGAGATTCTTTCTTATATATATTCAAACTGTAAAGACAGCTTTGAGACTGAGGGCAAAAAAAGCTTATCCTCCGCCCTGAACAAATGTTCATCAATGTCATCGGGGGGGGACAAGGCTGTCTTAATTATATCCGGAATTACAGACCAAAGAATTATTTTTGATATTTACAGGTTTCTTAAGAAAAATATAGGCTGTGTTAAAGTATATAATTATCTGCGCTTTTCCGTTAGAGACAGGCTTGCGGCTTATGAAGCCCTGGCTCTTATAAGGCTGTCTGAATTTGAGGATTATATTCCCTTAAAGGTCGCGTTCGGCGACAGATATATGACGCCGGGGATTCAGATTTTGAGGAAAAATGCCGAAGGCTGTTATATGTATAAGGCGGAATTTTCAGGGGGCAGGGTTATGCTTTTGGAAACGCCTGTTACCGATGATATGTATGAGTATGAAATTGAAAAAAACAGGGGTATGGCCGAAAGAGCCGAGAAGCTTAAATTTACGGTAAAGAGAGTTGCCGATTACATAAAAATATTGAACGATATTAAAGAGCTTGATTTAAACAGCAGCTTTTTCAGCGAAGGAGCACCTTGTTTCGGATATTTGACCTCTGACATACTTGTTGAAATGTTTAAGGAAATAAATTATTTCGGTTTTCCCCAACAGCACCCCTACGTTCAAAGTCTTATAAAGCTTGTCAGGGATAAGGACGAGGCCTACCGCGGCGAAGGGGCAAGGAAGAGAATGCTTTTTGACATAGATGTTTTGGAGCAAATGATGAAAACAGGCTATTCCGTAGACCATGCCGCAGAGTTTCCCCCTATGAGCCTTGAGCAGAGAAAGAGATATTTTGAGGGTATTATTATGCAGGCAAAGACGGAGCCTGAAAAATACAGCTTCAGAATTTTAAAAAATCTGTCTGTGGGCTGTTCCTATGTATATGTTGAGGGTCATATGCTGTATATTTACCGCTCCAAGACAGGCTATACAGACGGGTCGGCTGTTATTGTAAGAGAAAAATGCGTAAATGAAATTATGAGGGAATTTACGGATTATATATGGGAAAGCTGTACTCTTTCGGATTGCGAAAGTATAGCCGAAACAGAAAAATTAATGAAGAAATATTTGTATCAGTAAAATAAGGGGGCAGTTTGTATTTTTGCCCTTTATTATATATATAAGGGAGTGGGATTATGCTTAAAATAAATATGGTTATTCTCGATGACGATGTTATGTTTTTAAATCAGTTTTCAAGGTATTTGCTGGACAAGACAGACAAATTTACTATTTCGTCCTTCTCGGAGAAAGAGAAGTTTGCCGATTATACAACCCATAACAAAATTGATTTAATATTGTTTTCCGAGAGTTTTCAGGACTGCATAGAAGAGGGGCTTAGAGCCGCTAAAATTTTGATGACCGAGGGGTATGAAAATTACAACACAAAATATCAAACCATAAACAAATATCAAAAAGCGGAAGATTTTCTCAACGCCCTGCTTATGGCCTATGCCGAATATACGGGAAACAGCAGTGTCGTCCTTTCCTCAGACAAAAATTCATATATGATAGGCTTTTATTCCCCCGTGGGCGGAGGCGGAAAAACCACCCTTTCGGCGGCTATGGCGAAGATGTTAGCCGGGGGAGGCTCAAAGGTTTTATATCTGAATTTTGAAAGTCTTTCCTCCTTTTCGGAAATATTTAATGATAAAACCGACAAAGGCTTTTTGGATATTATGCTGGCGGCAAAGAGAAAGGACGGAAATCTGCCCTTTAAAATTTTAACCAACACCGTAAAGGAGACGGCAAGCAATATATACTACATAAATCCTCCCGAAAGTGCGGTTGAATATTCGGAAATGACAGACGAGGAGCTTCTTCTCATTATAAAGGAGCTTAAGGCTATGAATGAGTTTGACTATGTTGTGGCTGATTTTTCGGGAAGCTTCGACAGGAGAACCTTCGGTATGTTGGAATTATGCAAAAAGATTATCTTTCCTACGGTTAAGGGGGATTTTGCCGCTCAGAAGCTTAAGCTTTTTATTAAGGAAATGAGACTTTTGGGCTATGAAAAGAGCATTTTAAAGAAAACCTGTTTTGTTTTAAACAGAGCGGAAGCCCGGGAGAGCCTTGACTTTCCGGACAGAGAATTTAAGTCTATGACGATAGAGGAAAATGAAAAATATTCTCGAATGGGGGATATTTTAAGCTCAAACGAATACAACGACGACATAGGCAGGCTTATAGCCCTTATAAGGGATTAAGGGGGCGGTTTATATATGATAGAGGATATAAATGAATTTTCATATATGATAAAGAAAACGGCAGCCGAAAGGATGGACCTTACCAGAAACATTGAGGACGACGAGGTTAAGGACATTATAAACGACGTTATAAGGGAAAAATCCAAGGAAAGCTATATATCCCTTACGGACAAAAAGGAGCTTTTCGACAGGGTTTTTAACTCTATGAGAGACCTTGACGCTTTGCAGCCGCTGATAGACGATAAAAGCATTACCGAAATAATGATAAACGGCCCGGATGATATTTTTGTGGAGCAAAACGGCAGGCTTTTCAAAAGCAAAAGAGCCTTTTCAAGCAAGGAAGCCCTTGAGAATGTAATTCAGAATATTGTTTCGAGAATAAACAGAACCGTAAACGAGTCCTCCCCTATAGTTGACGCAAGACTTAAGGACGGTTCGAGAGTCAATGTGGTTTTGCCGCCTATAGCCTTAAACGGACCCACCGTAACAATAAGAAAATTCCCCGAAAAGCCTATGACAGTGGAGCAGCTTATAGCCTACAACTCCATAACCCCTGAGGTGGCGGAGCTTTTGGAGAGAATGGTTAAGGCCAAGTATAACATATTCATAAGCGGAGGTACCGGATCGGGAAAGACAACCTTTTTAAATGCTCTTTCAAACTTTATACCCAAGGACGAAAGAGTTATAACAATAGAGGACTCGGCGGAGCTTCAAATAATAGGGGTTGAAAACCTTGTAAGGCTTGAAACAAGAAACGCAAACACAGAGGGTAAGGGAGAAATAACCATAAGAGACCTTATAAAATCCTCTCTGAGAATGAGGCCTGAGAGAATTGTGGTAGGGGAGGTAAGAGGCCCCGAGGCTCTGGATATGCTTCAGGCTATGAACACGGGCCACGACGGCTCTCCTTCTACAGGCCACGCAAATTCCACAAGAGATATTTTAAGCCGTTTGGAGACTATGGTGCTTACAGGGGCGGATATGCCTCTTGACGCCATAAGACAGCAGATGGCCTCGGCTATAGATATTATAATTCAGCTTTCAAGGCTGAGAGACAAGTCCCGAAGGACTATCAAAATAAGCGAGGTTTTGGGCTATGAAAACGGGGAGATTAAGGTTGTTCCCCTGTATAAATTCGCAGAACACGGAGAGGACGAGAACAAGAAGATTATAGGAGGCCTTGAGCGGACGGAGAACAAGATGGAAAATCTGTTTAAATTCCATATGGCAGGCCTTTCCGACAAGGTTTAGAGGTGAAGCTATGGCAAAAAAGGACAAACAGCAAAAAATATCAAGAGCCGAAAAAAGGCTTTGGAGGCCTACAGAAAAGAACAGCAGGAGGCCGGGATTATAGACTATGACATATACATAATGTCAAAAAGGGAAAAGGTTTTAACAATTATAATTGCCTACGCGGTTATATTCGCCGTGGGAATGGTTTTTTACCATAATATTATTTTATCCCTTATTTTAGGGCTTTTTGCCTTTAAATATCCGGCTCTGAGGGTTAAAAGCATTATTAAAAAGAGAAAAGGGGAGCTTAATATGCAGTTCAGAGACCTTCTCTATTCCGTTTCTTCCTCTATGGAGGCCGGCCGCTCCCTTGAAATGGCCTTTAAAGACGCCCTTAGGGATTTGGCTATAATATACCCCAACAGCGAAACCTCAATTATAAGGGAGACCACCTTTATAGTCAGGAAAATAGAGATGAATGAGCCTGTGGAGCAGGCCATAACCGAGTTTGCCGACAGGGCGCACATCGAGGATATTGAAAACTTTGCGGATATTATAAAGGTCTGTAAGAGAACCGGCGGAAACCTGGCGGAGGTTATAAGAAGTACGTCAAACGTAATAGGCGAGAAAATAGACACCAAAAGAGACATTGAAACCACCATAACCGGCAAAAAGTTTGAAAGCCGCATTATGTCGGTTATGCCCATATTTATGGTGGCGATTCTCTCCCTGTCCTCTCCGGAATTTATGGCGCCTATGTTCAACGCCGCCGCCGGGGTGGTCGTTATGACAACAGCAATTTTCATTTTCGTGGGAGCCTTTCTGATTTCAGAAAAAATTGTTGATATTAATGTTTAACATAAACATTGATATAGATATTTATACGGACAATGCCAGTTAAAGCTGTTGTTTGAATAAAGGAGGGATTATATATGACTTAGCAATAATTTAGGCTGAAGTGTAAATTTAACTTCCACTTTAATTTGCCAAAATTGGAAAGTGGAAGTTACTCTTACAATAAGCAAAAATACAATAAATATTTCTTGTAAAAGTAGAATTTAATATTACAATTAATAGAATGATCATTAATTAACGAAAAAAATCAGCTAATTTTATGCACCACAAATAAGCGGATTTTAGCATTGTTTTTCAGAAAGGCAAGACTAACTTCCACTTGAAATTATATATACTTTATGTAGAAATGGTTGCAAACCGACCGCATTTATTCCACGGTCTCTTGACAACGAGCCTCTGAGAAAGCGGTATTCAGTCAGCTGCGGCAGATGTCGCCTTAACGGCACCAGCTGCCTTGCTAACAGCCTACCACTTCCTCCTCTCATTGTCAAGAGCTTTCGCGGCATAAACGCTAATAATTGGTTGGAGGAAAGTGGAAATAAACTCTACAAAAATAGAAGTGGAACTTTGCGTAAGACTAATTTCCACTTTCACCCCCTCGAAGTGGAAATAAACTTTTCACTTCAGGGAAATAAAATTTAAGCACTTGTTTTTTTATTCTCCTTGACAAAAATAAAAAAAGCCTTTAAAATTATATAGATTAATGATATAATACCTGAGTTTAGGAGTATAACTAAAAAAATGGTGCTAAGCCACAG
>JAJQFB010000117.1 GCA_021201395.1 Clostridiales bacterium
TACAAAATATCTTTTGTCCCCTAAAAATTATGGTGTTAAATCTTAAAGACGGGAAGTAAGCCTTAGTTAATCTTGCATAAAAAATAAAAAATTTTTAAGCCTTTATTGACTTTATTATCCAAATGTGATATTATAGAGATAAGGTAATATTGTTTCCTGAAAATATTTTAAATGAGGTGAAAGAAATGCACGAAGTATTGGAAAAACTCTCTGCAATCGGTATTGTTCCCGTTATAGCTATTAATGATGTTGATAAGGCTGTTCCTCTGGCTAAGGCTCTTGTTGCCGGCGGACTTCCCTGCGCTGAGGTTACATACAGAACGGCAGAGGCTGAAGAATCTATTAAGAGAATGGCTGCCGAGGTTCCCGAATGTATCGTAGGAGCAGGCACAATCCTCACTCCCGAACAGGCTGACTCAGCCATCGCCGCTGGTGCTAAGTTCCTTGTTTCTCCCGGTCTTAACCCCAAGGTTGTTAAGCACTGTGTAGAAAAAGGCTACCTTATCACTCCCGGCACGGCTAACCCTTCAGACGTTGAGGTTGCTATTGAATTAGGTCTTGACGTTGTTAAGTTCTTCCCTGCCGAAGCAGCCGGCGGCATCAATATGATCAAGTCAATGTGCGGCCCTTATACAAAGATGAAGTTTATGCCTACAGGCGGCGTAAACCCCGGCAACCTTAACAACTATTTAAGCTTCAACAAGATTATGTGCTGCGGCGGTTCATGGATGGTTAAGCCCGAAATGATTAACGAAGGCAAATTCGATGAAATCGTAGCTCTCTGTAAGGAAGCTGTTCAGACAATGTTAGGCCTCGAAGTAGCTCACATCGGCATTAACTCCGAAAACGAAGAAGCAGCTCTCGCTATAGCAGGCGAATTTAACAAACTCTTCAACTTCCCCATCAGAAACGGCAACTCCGCAGTTTTCGCATCTGACGGCATCGAAGTAAGAAAGTCAATGTTCAGAGGCACAAACGGCCACATAGCTATCAAGACAAAATACCTCTCAAGAGCTATCCGCTACATCGAAGCAATGGGCGGCGAAATCGACTACGACAAAGATGTTGTTAAGAAGAACGGCGTAATTACAGCCATCTACTTAAAGAAAGAAATCGGCGGCTTCGCAATCCATTTAGTTCAGAAATAATTTCTTCGAAATTATCCGCTATACAGCGGCTCGACATCTTTCGGGTTCTTTCAGAAATAACAAATAACAAATTAAACTTCTTAAAGCCCTGTAATGTTCTTAATTACAGGGCTTTTCCTGTCACACAATAAAGCACTTTTGAAATTTTATTTTTAAGAGTGCTTTTTATGTGGAAAAAACAAGAAAGCCTGCAGCGCTTTTGGGAAAGGATTATATCTCTATAGACGACGATTCGCCTAAAGATTTATACATAATTACAAATGCCCAAGGAATACATTATATTTTCAAACACAGCCAAATATCCTGATATAGACAGATACATAAACAAAGGGCGGTTTGTCAGGCTTTGGCAGAAAATACTTGTTAAAATATTTTTTAGAAAGCGGACAGTTTCCCATCACAAAGTCGAGTAAGTTTGGTATGATATTTTTCCTTACAAGAGCATTATGAAAAATCGGCTGTATATTTGAAATAATGAGACTGTTGAGAACGGAAAATGAAAGGACTGATTAAATGAATATTATTAAATGTACAAGTACAAACAACACAACGGCTAAAAGCGGCAGGAGCTTAACTTACATAGTTATGCACTATACCGCAGGAACTTCTTCGGCAAGCGGAGCGGCCAAAAGCGTGGCTGAATATTTTGCCAAAGAAAGTACGCAGGCCTCAGCGGATTTTATTGTGGACGATGAAAACATCATACAATTTAATCCTGACATTGAAAATCGCTATTGCTGGTCTGTAGGCGGCAGCAAGTACAGCTCTATGACTACCTCCGAGGGCGGAAAGTATTACGGCATAGCCACAAACGCAAACACAATCAATATAGAAATGTGCAGCAGCAAAACCGATAAATCAAGCCTTTCAGCGAGTGATACAGACTGGTATCTTACGGATAAAGTTGTTGCCAATGCCGCCGAGCTTGTTAAATATTTGATGGAAACCTACGAAGTCAACACAGACCACGTTATTATGCACCATCACGTAACGGGAAAGCTCTGCCCCAATCCGTGGTGTGTCAGTGAAGCAAGACTTGAACAATGGAAAAGCTTTAAGGCAACAGCTTTGTTACAACGCTGTCAGTTAGAAGCAGAATCAGAGGAGGACGAGGAAATGGTTGAAACAATAAAAATGAATATAAGCGGAACAGAACGCTCAATCAATAGAATTTTAAAGGATGGCAAAAATTATATTTGCCTTGCTGATTTGTCGGAAATGGGTTTTGACGTAGGCTATGACAGCAACACAAAAACGCCGAGCCTTGACAACACCGTAAAAGATATTCCCATTAAAATTGACGGAGAGGAAAAGACCGTAAAGGCTATTAACGTAGGCGGCTTTAATTTCTGCAAAATAAGAGAGCTTACAGACGTTCTCGGCGGTTTGGAAATCGATTATGCGGACGGGGTCGTTATCATAAATAATGTGGGAAAGGATAGTTAAAGCTATAAACAACAAGCATTATAAGAATCCAATTTTGGTATGTTGTGCAGACGGTTTATAGCTGCTTTAAATTTCAAGGAAGCAATGATTAATTCGCCGAAACAGATTTGACGTTAATTTTTTCGAGGACAATAAAGTCGCTTATAGGCAGCGTGAAAGCATTTTTACAAAATAAATTACAATAAAAATACTTTCACGCCGGAAGCCTGTGTCAAAAGCAGCTGACACAGCAAACGGAATAATCAGCGGTTTCTTTCGTTGTATAATTTACTTTAAGACTATACTAATTTAAAATTTGTTCTATTTGTTTATAAAAAAGTATTGAAAAATTGTATTTAATCATGTATAATAATATTAAAGATTAAATGAAGGATAATTATATATTATCTGTCAAATA
>JAJQFB010000038.1 GCA_021201395.1 Clostridiales bacterium
CGCTAAATGGAAGAATTTGCTATTCATCTTGTTATGTTAACTAAATGACATTGTTAGCTGAACTGTTACATTTATGAAAAATATTTTATAAAAATTTGAGAGGTGTACAAAATGAGAAAGCTTAAAAAAGTGATGAGGGAGGAATATATAAGAGATAAGGTATACTGCAACTGCTGCGGGGAAGAAATAAACATACATTTTTCAGAGCAGGTGGGGAATTATTTATCCGTTGACAAGAGGTGGGGCTACGGCTCCGGCTTTGACGGAGAATATCACAGCTTCGACCTCTGCGAGAGGTGTTACAGGGAGATTATATCCGAATTCAAGATACCTCCCGTTGACAAAAGACATATTGAATAATAGGTTATAAAATTTACAGCCTTATGAATTAAATTTAACAATTCAGGCAATAATTTCCTTAAAGTATATTTTAAGGAAAGGAAGAGCATTGAATGTTTAATTTAAGCACGGTTCTTGTTGTTTCACAGCTTATTTTTTCGGTTGTGGCAATAATATATTTTGTAACAACAATGAAAAATCACAGATCAAACGTCAAAACAATACGCTTAAGCTCCGAAAAGGAAAGGCTTGAGCTGAGACATTTAAGAAGCATAAGCCTGACGGAGCCTCTGTCGGAAAAGGCAAGGCCTAAGTCCCTTAAGGATATTGTGGGGCAGGAAAAGGGAATCGAGGCCTTAAGAGCCGCCCTTATGGGAGAAAATCCCCAGCACGTAATAATATACGGCCCTCCGGGAGTGGGAAAAACGGCGGTTTCAAGGCTTATTCTTGAGGAAGCCAAGCGTTCAGCGGACTCTCCCTTTAAGAAAAACGCCCCCTTTGTAGAGATGGACTCGGCTATTTTGCAGTTTGACGAAAGAAACATAGCCGACCCTCTTATGGGCTCCGTTCACGACCCTATTTATCAGGGGGCAGGGGCCTACGGCTCCGCAGGTGTTCCCAGACCAAAGCCCGGAGCCGTAACAAAAGCTCACGGAGGTATTCTTTTCCTCGACGAAATAGGAGAACTTCACCCCTATCAGCTCAACAGGCTTTTAAAGGTTTTGGAGGACAGAAAGGTGTTTTTAAACAGCTCCTACTATTCCTCGGAAGATGAAAACATTCCCCCTTATATACACGATGTATTTCAAAACGGTCTGCCGACGGATTTCAGGCTTGTAGGAGCTACCACAAAGTCTCCCCGTGAAATTCCCGAAGCCCTGAGAAGCCGCTGCCGTGAGGTGTTTTTTTGACAGCTTAACCCTCAAACAGGTTGAGAGCATTGCCGCCGGGTCATGTACAAAGGCAGGCTTTTCCTATGAGGAAAAAGTTCCGGGGCTTGTGTCGGAATACTGCGAAAACGGCAGAAACACCGTCAATATAATACAGACGGCGGCCTCTGTTGCGAAGCTTGACGGGCGAAAGGTCATTAAAACAGAGGATATTTTGAAAGTGGCGGATTTCGGCCGCTTTGCCCCTGTTTACAGACAGAAGCTTGTAAGCGGCGGAGTGGGGATTGTAAACGGCCTTGCCGTAACGGGAGGCGGAGGAGGCTGCGTGCTGCCCGTTGAGGCTGTCTGTAAAAAGGGAAAGGGCTGTCTTAATATAACGAGTATTGTTGAAAAGGAAGAAATAAACTCAGGCACAGGCAGGATTATAAGAAAGGGTACGGCTCTCGCTTCGGCGGAAAACGCCGCAACCGTTCTCAATACGATGTATGATATAGATACCTCAAAATATGATTTTCACATTAACTTCCCCGGAGGAATCCCCGTGGACGGTCCCTCTGCCGGGGCGGCTATATTCTGCGCTATGTATTCCGCTGTAACAGGAAAGCCCGTAAGGGACAAAACCGTTATAACAGGGGAGCTTAGCATAAGGGGTGATATTCTTCCCGTAGGGGGCATAGAGGAAAAGCTGACGGCAGGTAAAAACGCAGGGGCCGAAACGGCAATTATCCCAAAGGGGGTATATACCGAAAAATATGAGGCCCTAAGCCCCAACCTTATAGCGGCGGACAATATAACCGCCGTAACCGAAGCCGTGTTTGAAAATGAGATTTCCGAAAATATAACCCATAAAATAGCATAAAAAAAGCGTCGATCAAAAGGTCGGCGCTTTATCCTTATAACGTAATAATAAAATCCTCCGGTTTTACAGCCGGAACCTTACTTGTTTTAAAATCCTTTATGTTTCTTGTAATAATATAACTTGCTCCGGCTCGAACTGCACATAAGCTTTGCAGGGCATCTTCATAATCTCTAAAATTAAGGTTTGCCGCTTTTATTAAATCAATGCTCTTTAAATCTTCAACAGTAAAGAGAGTGAATAACATATTCAAAATATCTTTAATTTTTAAAGCATTTAATTCCCTTCGCATTATATATATAATATTGGCTGCGGACAATGCTGAAATTATACCCGTAATTTTTCTTATTTCGCATAATTTAAAAATATATGCCGAAGTATCACAGAAATCAGACCTATTGCATAAAACATCAATAATTATATTCGTATCAATTAACACTTTCATTTTTGTCATATTTTTTCATCCGCTCTGCTCTCATTTCTTTATCATCATAATCATTTTTTAAAACTCCTATAAGTGAATCGGTTAAATAGGAAACACTTTTATCGTAAGAGATTATACGTGCCGTCATTTTGCCGTTTTTCATAACGGCTACTTCATCGCCGTTCTGCACTAATTGGAGATATTTGCCAAAATTATTCTGAACCTCTGTCGCTGTTGCCGTCAGCATAAAATTGCCTCCCTATATTATTATTTTAGCTAAATTAATTGTATTATATATTAGCTAAATCGTCAAGTACATAGAAAAAATAATTTTAAAAAATTTAAAATAAAACAGACATTAATTAAAACATAGCGTATATATATGAAAATAAAAAAAAGAATAAACCTCTTAAAGAACCGCTGATTAATCAGCTCATCGCAGCTTTAACGATACTTTTTCCGATTGCTGCGTCACTCGCTTGGGGCATAGGCTAAGGCTGTGCTCGCAAACGCTTTTCTCGCGCTTGAAAAAATCAACAGTAATTTGCTTCGGCGAATTAATTATTGCCTTTGGGGCCGCTTTGGCGGTTGTCTGCGGAGTATTTTCCGCTTTTGTTTATGTAAACAACAGCGAAGAGGTTATGGCGGCGGAGGGGTTGTAATCGAGCTTCAAATAGAAAACAGTGAAATGACCGTAAACGGCGAGAGTTTTGCCATTGACGAAAACGGAACGGCTCCTGTTATTGTTGAGGGCAGAACCCTATTGCCTGTCATGGCGGTTATAGAGACTGTGGGCGGTGAGGTAAGCCGGGACGAAGAAAGCGGTGTTGTTGCAATAAGTACAGGCAGTGCGGAGGATGAAGAAGAAACAGATATGACAGCAGAAGCGGAAACAGACGTAAGCAATGTTGTTGAGGCGGAAACTGCCGAGGCGGCGGAGGGCGATGTTGTTACGGAGGCCGGAGGAACGATAACGGCTGACGGGGCGGCCTCCGTGGTTTATTTTACAAGTGACATTTCCTCTGAGGGACTGATGGCGGCCTATGAGATGTCGGGCTTTGAGCCTGAGGGCAACGCGGCAATTAAGCTTTCCACAGGTGAAGCAGTAAACACCCGCTATCTTGACCCGAACCTTATAAAGGATTTGGTTCAGTCCGTTGACGGAACAATAGTTGAGTACAACACGGCCTGCGGCGGTTCGAGAGCGGAAACGGCTATGTACAGGCAGGTTGCGGAAGATCACGGCTTTACAAATACAGCAAATGTTGATATAATGGATGAAGAGGGGTCAATGGAGATTCCCGTTGAGGGCGGCAGCATAAGCGTTGACTGCGGCTGTGACGGAAACCCGGCGGAGCCTGAAATGAACGATGTGGGCATTTTAGCCTCAACCGACCCCGTGGCTCCGGATCAGGCCTGTGTTGATATAGTTTACGTCACAGACGGAACGGAAAGCGGAGCCTTGATTGAGAGAATAGAGTCAAGAAACGGCCTGTACACACTTGAACAGGCTGAAAAAATAGGTCTGGGCAGCCGTACCTACAGACTTGTAAGCATTGACTGAAAAATTTACGGCAAAAAATTTATATTAACAGGAGGAATATAAATGGCTTGTTTTTTGGTACCTGCTGCGGAAGCAGTTGTAACGACTGTTGTTAAAAAGACTGCGGACAAGAAGTCTGACGGAAAGGAGCAGAATATATTCATAAGCAAAATGAACAGGCTTAACAATATGCTTTGGGGCGGTTCCGCTCTGCTTGCCTTTGAACACGTTTGGCACGGAGAGATAACACCCCTGTTTCCGTTTTTGACGGCGGCTTCAAACCCTTTTACGGCTATGGATATGCTCTATGAAATGGCAACCTCAGGGGTTGCTATGGCAGGGGTTGTGACTGCTGTTTGGGCTTGTATGGTTATGGCTGTTAATTCCGCTGAAAAACCGGAGCTTCATACGGAAGAAGCACTAAGGAGCGAGGACGTATGACCCTGCTTATTACCGTCTTTGCTGCTTTAATATCCGGTATTCTCTGGTATGTCCGTCCTGAGAGCAAAATGATGTTCGGTACTCTTGCACTTATGTGTTTCGGGGCTTCCCTTATGTGGCTTGTGGACGCTGTGGTGGAATATATTGAGGTGGGGGCGGAATATTTTACTCCTGCTGCGGCCGATATGCTTAATGATACATATTTGGGTCTTTCGGTTGCCGCCTTAGGGCTTGTAATCTGGTTTGCCATATTGTGTATCAAAGACCCCGAGGGCAGGGTAAAGGGTGCACTTTTAAGAAAATAAAATAAAATGACTATATACCAAGCTCAGCTAATCAATGATAGGTCACTATGTAATGGTAGGAATTGCCGCATTTATACAGTATGGCAAACAGCCTTTCTGTCTATTTACTGAGCTTTATACAAAATCATTTAAAATAAAAATAAAGCTATAAAAAGCGGTTCTGATAAAGAGCGGAACCGCTTTTTTAAAATAAGAGTTTTGTTATGACGCTTAATGAAAAGAATGATAAATTAAAGGAATATATTAAAGGCCTTGAGAGCCTTGCGGTGGCCTTTTCAAGCGGAGCTGATTCTACTTTTTTGTTGAAAACGGCTAAGGAACCACTGATTAATTAGCTCTTCGCAGCTTCACCGCCTATTTTTCCAATTGTTTCGTCACGCATTTTCAGCGTAGGCTCCGGCTACATCCTTAAATGCCTTCCTCACACTCGAAAAAATCTGCGGCAAATCCGCTTCGGCGAATTAATCATCGTTTTCCTAAAGAAGTTTTGGGGACAAAAAGCTTTATGCTCTGCATTGCTTTTATAATGGTTTTTGCCATTATAAGCGGTGTTGTTGTTAATTTAATATAAACCAAACGGAAACTGAAAAGGGCGGGCTCTTTGGGGAGACCGTCCTTTTCGCAGATTTATAGGATTTAAGGAGTTATTCCTTTCGGAATACAAGGTAATAAATTAAGGGTACCAAAACAAGGTTTACAATCATTGCGGCAAATAGGCCCGCAAGCATTAAAACCGCAAGGGGAATGAAAAGCTCATCTCCGAAGAGAGCCAAGGGCAGAAGCCCCAAAACCGTTGTCATCGTACTCATCATTATGGGGCGGAGCCTCCGGCCTCCTGCCGATTTACAGGCAGCCTCTACGCCTAAGCCTTTTGCCCGTTCCTCGGTTATGCACTCCATAAGAACGATGGCGTTTGCCAAAACACAGCCCATAAGGCTTACGCAGCCTATGAGAGCGAAAAGGCTTAAGGGCTGACCCGTTAATTTAAGGGCAAAGAAGCCTGCTGCAAAGCCGAAGGGAACCGAAACAAAGAGTATAGCCGCCTTTTTAAAGGAGCCGAACTGCATATAAAGTATAAACAGTATTACTGCAAAGGCCGTTGCAAAGGCTATACCGATATTGAAAAGAATTTCTTCAAAGAAAAGCTTTCTGTGTCCGGATTTTTCAATCTCAACGCCCTCAGGGAAGCTGTCAGTGTTTTCATCAATCATATTGTTTAAAAGCCCCTGAGCATCTATGTCGCTTATGGTTGAATCCACATAGGCATATATATTTCTGCCCCGTCTGCCGTTTATTCTTGAAATTGTTGTTGTTTCGGGGGTCAGGCTTACCTCCGCAAACTGCGACACACTGTATTTTTCACTCATAGTAGAGAATTTAACCTTAAAGGCTTTAATCTGTTCCCTCGAATCTATATTGCTGTCAAGGACAACTGTATATTCCTTTCTGCCGCTTCTGTAGGTTGAAACATCTCTGCCGAGCATAGCTATGCTTAATTCGTTTTGAACTTCCGCTTCCATAAGGCCTAAGGTGTTAAGCTTCCTTGAGTCCAAATCCACATAGTAGTTGTAGGTAGCAAGCTCGGAGCTGCTGTTTATGCCCTTTACGCCGTCAATCCGCTGCATAAGACTGCCTATAATTTGTGCCGATGTGTTTAAGTCCTCTGTGTTTTCAGAGTAAATCTTTATTTCAAGGGGTTTTGTGTCAAGCTGCATAATTGCAAGCTCTTCTACTAAAATGTCGGCGCCCCCTATGCGGCTGTCAAGCTCCGCCTGTAGGAAATTAACCATTTCCGAGGTTCTCTTGAAGCGGCCGCCTTCGTCCAAATCAACTCTTACGAAAATGTCGCCTAAGTCGTCTCCTGAGCCTTTAGGCAGAATTGCCACATCGTAACGGGGGATACTTATGCCCACACCGCTCAGGTAATATTGGGTTTCGGTTTGTTCGTCTAAAATATCCTCTATACTGTCTACAATTTCTCTCGTTCTGTCAAGATTATTTTCGGCATGGGTTCCTACATCTATTGTTATTATGTTGTCGTTTGCCGTTGGAACAACCTGCATATCGAGTGTTAAAAGTGAAGAACCTAACAAAAGCATACCGCCGAAAGCTATTAAAAGGGTCAGTCTTTTGTGTTTAAAGGCGTGGCTGAAGGCCCAATCGTAAGCTCTTACGGAAAAGGTTTTTTTGCCTTCTTTGTTTTCCTTTGTCTTTTTAAGGAAAAACCGGCTCATTATAGGTGTTACGCAAACCGAAACAAGGAATGAGGCCACAAGGCAGCAGACTATAACAACGGGAAAGGTTATGGCAAGCTGTTTATAGGCTCCCGGCAGGGTTAGCAGGGAGGCAAAGGAAATAGATGTCGTCAGCATTGATATAAACACGGGAACAATCATATTTGAGGTACCCTTTACAATGGCTTCATTTCTGTCCATTCCCGCGTCAAGATTTTTCTGTATGGCATCGCTGATGACAACGCTGTTGTCCACAAGCATACCCAAAACAACTATAAGGGAGGCAAGGGAAACGAACTGTATTTCATAGCCCATAAAATATATACAGATGAAATTTATGAATATTGAAAGAGGAATTGCCACGGAAACTATAATAGCGTTTCTGAAGCTCATACCTATCATAACCACTATAATGACAAGGGCTATGGACTCGAAGAGGTTTACGAGAAAGCCGTTTATGGAGTCCTGAACCTGGTCCGGCTGCATAAATATTTTGTTTACGCTTATGCCCTCCGGCAGATTAGAGTTGTAGGTATCTATGACCTCGTTTATTTCATCGCCTAAGCTTACTACGTTTAAGCCGTCCCGAAAATATACGGCCAAAACAGTGGAGCGGCTGTCGAAGCCGTCAAGCTCCATACAAACGTGTTCAACCTTTTCCGCTACAAGCTGTTCCATATCCTCCGCCGTAGCCCCCGGGTAGATAACCGTTACGGAAGCAAGGGGCAGAACGACTTCGGGGAAGTGCTGCTTTGGCATTTTGTAATAACAGAAGCCCCCTGTTATAAAGAGCATAATTACAATGATTATAACAAGGACTTTCCTTTCAAGAAGCCCTGATATAATATTTTTATTCTTCATAATATCAGCCCTCCGTCGTCACCAAATCATTTTCATTTAAATATTTAACCCCCTCGATAACCACAACCGCCGTAGGGTCGTCAATCTGAACCTCAACCTTGTCCCCCATAAAATCCCCTAAAATAACCTGTTTCTTGTAAACCCTGTTTTCTCCGCTGACGGCATAAACATAGTCAACCCCGTCGGAGTTGAAAACAGCGTCTATGGGAACATAACAGCCCGTTGTGTCGTCTGTAATTATTTTGACGTCTACGGTTTCGCCTATTGTGTAGGCGTCATAGCCGTTATTTATAAGAATATCCACTGCATAGGTTCTTGTGGATTCATCGGGGTATTGGGCTATTGTGTCAACTGTTCCCACGGCCTCTCCGTTTATGAGAGCTGTGCCCCCTAAGACAATGTCCTTGTATTCGCTGTCAGAGGCACCTACCGTTACAACAAGTTCTTTGCTTTTGGCTACAACAACAGGATAGCCTGCGGAAATGACCTCGCCCTCTTCATAGGGAAGCTCCATAACGTAGCCGTCGCTGTCCGCCGTTAAGACTGCATCGCTTATGTGCATCGCTTATGTTCTTGTTTATTATGTCTGTTGAAAGGCTTGCACTTGCCGCGTCCGCCTGAGTAGCGGCTACGTCTTTTGCCTTTGAGGTGCAGAGGTTTTCAAGGGTGGTTTCCGCTTCTGTTTTCCGGGCTTTCAGAGCCTCAAGCTCCGCCTTTTGGCTCTCAAGGGCGGCCTTGTTTCCCTCGTGGGCGGCCTTTGCGGCTTCAAGCTCTGCGCTGCTTGTTTTGTATTGGCTTTCCATAGCGTCAAGGTCAAGGTCTGAATAGCCGCCTACCTCGTTAAGCTCTCTTGCGGCATTTAAATTTGAATAAAGAGTATCCAAAGAGGTTTGGGCGGCGTCTATGTTCTGCTGCTCCGCTGCAAGACCCAACTCAAGGGCTTCTATGCCCTTTTCACCTGCCGCTATGGATTTTTCGAGAGTTTCTATGCCGGAGATTGTATTTGAAATGTTGGTGTCATATGTACTTATTGTCTTTTGTAAAACCGCCTCGGCCTGAGCCTGTGTGTTTTGGCCGATAGAAGCGTTATACTCCATTGTGGTTGTGTCGAGCCTTGCCAAAACGTCGCCGGCCTTGAACTGCTGACCCTTTTCAACGCAGATTTCCTCTATTTTTCCGCTTGAAAGAAAGGAGTAGTTTTTGGTTTCCTTTGCCTTTACAATGCCCAAATAGCTGTAGCCGTCCGAGACGCTTTCCTCTGAAACAGCCTGAACCTTTACTATTTTTGCCGAGGCATCGGCTGTTTCCGTTTCTTCGGAGGAACCGCAGGCACACAAGCCTGTTAATAACGATAATATAATAAATATTTTCAAATATGCTTTCATTAAAAATCAACTCCTCATTCCTAATTATATGTTAATCTAATTATAACAATTCATTAAAAGAAATACAATGGGCAATAAAGGACAGTTTATAACTTATTATACAAATTATAAAGAATGTGTTGACTTTTTCCATGAAATATTTTATAATAGAAATGAAGAAAAATTGAAACCGTCCTAACGGGAGATGATTTAATGGCCAATAAAACGGATTTAAGAGTTATAAAAAGCGAAAAGGCCATAAGAGACGCTTTTTTGGAGCTTATTAAGGAAAAGGGCTATGCCAATATAACGATTACGGATATTTCAAACAGGGCAATGATAAACCGCAAGACATTTTATATGCACTATGACTCAAAGGAGGCGCTCTACGATACCTTAGTCAATGAATTTATGAAAACACTTGACGCAAGCGATTTTTTTTACTGTTATTCGAAATCAAAAGGGGCATTATCAAAGAAACGCTATTTCCAACCTTATGGTTAGAATAAAGGAACAAAAGGAGCTTTTTAATATTCTCATAAATGATGAAACAAATTCCGAGTTTATTAACAGGCTCAAGCAAAAGGTAGTGAATGACTTGACCCTCTTCGCCCATGCCGACACTAAGGTTAAGAACACACATTTTACATTTGAGCTTTTGACAGGGGCTTATTTCGCCCTTTTCAGGATAATACTACAGTGGTGGGTCAACACCGAGGGAATTTCAACGGATTACGTTATGGAAATGATTCTTGAATTTTTCTCAAGAAAACCTCTTGAGTTTCTGGGTATAGATTTTGAGGGGTATGATGAAAATTAATATAAAGCTATATTTGATTTTTTTGTATATTATGTAATAAAATATAACTGATTTAAAGCTTTTATTAAAATTTTAATTTGGGCTTGATTTATAAAAAGGTATATGCTAAAATGAAACAGGTGCTTTTACAAGCGAAAAATTTCTTCAATTCGGAGGTTCATTTTAATGAAAGCAATTATTTTAGCCGCCGGCTACGCGACAAGACTTTATCCCGTTACAAAATATTATCCGAAGCCCTTGCTTAAAATAGGCGGCAAAACCATGATGGATTTTATAACAGACGAAATAAATACAATACCTGAAATAGACAGGATTTTTGTTGTTACAAACCATAAAATGTGCAAATATTTTGACATTTGGCACGAAACAAGAGGCGACAAAGCAAAAATCACGGTTATCGATGACGGTACAGCCGATGAAAACATAAGACTGGGGGCTATAGGAGATATAGCCTATACAATAAAACAAGGCAGAATAGACGACGACTTACTCGTAATTGCAGGGGATAATTTCTTTACATATCCTATAAAGGAATATTATGACTATTTTAAGGAAAAGAAAGGCGATTGCTGCTGCGTTATGGAAATAAATGACATAGAAAGGATAAAATCCTTAGGCGTTGCGGAGCTTGACGAAAATAACCGCCTCATAGGTATGGAGGAAAAGCCGGCGGAGCCTAAGAGCAATAAGGGCGTTTATGCAACCTATCTCTACACAAGAGAAACAGTTAAGCTCTTTGACGAATATTTAAAGGGCGGAAATCCCCCCGATGCTCCCGGTAATTTCTTAAACTGGCTTTACAAAATAAAGGACGTATACGCTTGGACTATGACGGGAAGCTGCTACGACATAGGAACCTGCGGCGAATATATAAAAATAAGAAAGCAGTTTGCAAAATAAAGCAAAAATAAAGCATATAAAAACAGCCCTTTTCCCGAAAGAGAGAAAGGCTGTTTTCTTTACCGCGGCGTTGTTCTTTTCCGAGGGAGAACCGCCTGTGTGAATAAAGAAAACATTTTTCTTTTCCGGCAGACACCTTTCGGCAAAGTCAATGACCGACTTGTGATATTTCCCGAAGTAAATTCCCGAAGCAAAACCTATAAGGTCATAGCCGTAAAGACTGGCCGCCTTTTCAGCCGAAGCGTCTATAAGGGTTACGTCTCCCACCTTTTTAATTTCGTCCAGCAGCTTTTTTGTGTTTCCGTGGTGTTTTGAGTAATATATTACAGCTGTTTTCATTTTATCCGTCCTTTCGTATTATTTATATATTTTTTCACATAAAGTATAAAAAATAAATTTTGCAGTGCTTTTATGGACATATATTCCGAAAAAAGTATAACATATCTTTTAGAATTTTTCAATATATAAAAAACACTTGACTGCCCGTAAAAACAGGCGGAATCCTATGGTTAGTTCCGGACTGTTTTAAACGGAACCTTTATTTTGCTTATTCCCACAGGAATCCTCATAATTTCAAGAGCGGAAAACGGCTTTCTCGTGCAGTTTATATTTGTATAATTCCGAATGACTTTAAGGAAACTCAAAAGTAAGAGAGCCTCGGCGAAAAACCGAAGCTCTCTTTTATAAGGGGGAATATTATGTCATCCGATACACGGTCATTAAGCAAATTATTTTAAGTTGTTTAAGTTATTTAGGCTATTACAAATTTGTCGTCGGAGCAATCGATTTCGGCGACTCTTCCCTCTGAAACGGAGCCTTCCAAAATCTTATCCGCAAGGAGATCCTCAATGTTGGTCTGAATGGCTCTTCTTAAGGGTCTTGCGCCGTAAATCTTGTCATAGCCCACCTCCGTCAGCTTATTGAGAGCTGAGTCGGAAACGGTCAAATCAATGTTCATATTTGCCTTTATCCTGCTCTTAACCTCTTTAATCATAAGACGGGCTATTTCCTTGATTTCTTCCTTATTAAGCATGCGGAAAACGATTATGTCGTCTATTCTGTTTATAAATTCGGGACGGAATATTTTCTTAACCTCTCCCATAACGCCGTTTTTCATTTTTTCGTAGTCCCTTGCGGCGTCGGCCTCGGCTCCTGCCGCCGCGGCAAAGCCTAAGCTTTTGGGGGCTGTTATATTTTTCGCCCCTGCGTTTGAGGTCATAATTATAACGGTGTTCTTAAAATCGATTTTTCTGCCCTGACTGTCGGTTATATGGCCGTCGTCAAGAACTTGAAGAAGTATATTGAAAACATCGGGGTGGGCTTTTTCTATTTCGTCGAAAAGCACTACCGAATAGGGGTTTCTTCTTACCTTTTCGGAAAGCTGGCCGCCCTCGTCATAGCCCACATAGCCCGGAGGGGAGCCTATAAGCTTGGAGACTGTGTGTTTCTCCATATATTCGCTCATATCTATTCTTATAACGGCGTTTTCGTCCCCGAAAAGAACCTCCGCAAGTGCCTTTGAAAGCTCTGTCTTTCCTACACCCGTAGGGCCTGAGAAAAGAAAGGAACCTATAGGTCGTTTGGGGTCTGCAAGGCCTACCCTGCTTCGTCTTATGGCCTTTGAAACGGCTGTAACGGCTTCGTTTTGGCCTATAACTCTGTTGTGGAGGATTTCCTCCATATTGCGGAGACGTTCGCTTTCCTCCTGACGGAGCTTGCTTACGGGTATGCCTGTCCAGCCGCCTATAATCTCGGCCACCGTGTCAGCCGTTACTTCTTGGACGGTTTCGCTGTTTTCAGCCTTCCACTTCTCCTGAAGTGTATTAAGCTTCTCCTGTGCTTCAGTCTGTTCTTTCTTTATTTTTCCTGCCTTTTCATAGGCTTCGGACTTAACTGCGGCTTCCTTTTCCTTTGCCAAAAGCTCTATTTTCTCCTGAAGCTCTTTAACCTCAGGGGGAGCCGTAAAGGTTAAAAGCCTGACCTTTGAAGCGGCCTCGTCTACAACGTCTATGGCCTTGTCCGGGAGGAAGCGGTCGGTTATATACCTTGCGGAAAGCTTAACGGCGGCCTCTACGGCTTCGTCCGTAATTTTGACATTGTGGTGAGCCTCATATTTATCTCTTATGCCGTAGAGCATTTTAATTGCCTCTTCCTGTGTAGGCTCGTCTACGGTTACGGGCTGAAAACGTCTTTCAAGGGCGGCGTCCTTTTCGATGTATTTTCTGTATTCGTTCAGTGTCGTTGCCCCTATAACCTGAAATTCGCCTCTGGCAAGGGATGGCTTTAAAATGTTTGAAGCGTCCATAGACCCCTCTGCACCACCTGCACCTATGATTGTGTGAAGCTCGTCTATAAAGAGTATGACGTTGGCTGCCTTTGTTACCTCTTCTATCGTCTTTTTGATTCTTTCCTCAAATTCTCCTCTGTATTTTGTTCCAGCTACCATAGAAGCCAAATCAAGGGCTACCACTCTCTTGTCCTTTAAAACCTCAGGCACGTTTCCTGCGGCTATGTCCTGGGCAAGACCCTCGGCTATGGCGGTTTTTCCTACACCGGGGTCGCCTATTAAACAGGGGTTGTTCTTAGTTCTTCTGCTTAAAATCTGTATAACTCTTGTTATTTCCTTGTCACGTCCGATGATGGGGTCAAATTTGTGGGCTTTTGCCAAAGCCGTTAAGTCCCTGCCGAATTTGTCGAGGGTAGGTGTGTTTGACTTCTTTTCGCCCTGTTTGCTTTCGTTTTGGCCGTTTTCGTCATAACCTAACATAGACATTGTGTCGTTTGCAAGCTTTTCGGGGCTTACACCCAAAGAGGATAAAATTCTGTTGGCTACGCTTTCATCGTAGGCCGTTGTTCTGTCGTTTATAAGGGCAAGGAGAAGGTGTTCCGTTCCCACTGCGGTTAAGCCCATATATGCGGCTTCCTGAGCCGCCGCCTGGAGAATCCTCTTTGCTCTGGGGGTGAAGCTGTTTATGCTGTTGGGCTGCTCAAGGCTTTCCTCTCCCCTGCCTATTAATTCCTCTATTTTATTTTCTATATCGTCCGCCGATATGTTTTGGGCGGCTATGGCTTCCCCTGCCGTGGAGTCGTCGGATTTTGCCAGAGCAAGAAGAATATGCTCCGTTCCTACGTAATTATGCCCCATTTCAGCAGACAGAACCATAGCGTCGTTTAATGCTCTGTTTGCTTTTTCAGAAAATCTTACCTGCATACCCTGCAAGCCTCCTTTACAATTTATTCTATAGTTTATTTTTTAAAATTTGTTATTCAAATATTCGGCCCGGAGAGCATCTCTCTTTTCGCTTTCCATTATGTCTCCTGCCCTTTTGCATATATTGCCCGGCTGTATGTCAACCATTATATTATAAATATTGTCCTCTCTGTCTTTAATTATACCGCTTGAAATTCCCAGCTTTATATTTGACAGATGGTTCATTGCCTCCTGAGATGAAATTTTTTTGCAGTATTTTAAAATTCCGAGACTCCGATAAACCATATCCGTCAGACCGCTGTTATCCTTTATTTTCTTCTGCAGTTCCTCTTCCTCATTTATAACCTGATTTACAATGTCTTTTAAATCCTTTATTATTTCCTCCTCAGACTTGCCTAAGGTAATCTGGTTTGAAATTTGATAAAGACTGCCTAAGGGGTCGCTGCCTTCGCCGTAAATTCCTCTTATAACCATGCCGAAGCGGCCGACCTGATTTTGCAGAGCCTTAATCTGCTTTGTTTTTTCAAGCATAGGCAGGTGAACCATATAAGAAGCTCTCAGCCCCGTTCCCGTGTTTGTAAGACAGGCCGTCAAATAACCGTATTTTTCGCTGAACGCAAAGTTAAGTCTTTCGTCCAAAAGGTCGTCAAATCTGTTTGCAAGTTCAAAGGCCTCTTCTATATTGTCCCCAGGCAAAACCGCTTGAATACGTATGTGATCCTCCTCGTTTACGAGAATTTCGGATTTCCCATCGGCGGAAAGGAAAAGGGAACAGTCCCTTTTCTTTGCCGCTTCCGGGCTTATAATGTGGTTCTCAACAAGGGAGAGCTTTGTTATCTCGTCTATATTTCCCATATCAGCCTGTGTGTAGCTCTGTATTATCGGTGCAAGGGCGGTTTTAACCTTTTCGTTTATCTCCGCCGCCTGTGCCCTGTTAAGGGATTTCGGAAAGGGATACTCCTTTAAATTCCTTGCAAGTCTTATGTGTGAAGAAATAATTTCCTTTTTCATATTACTTATCTCCATCTTCTTTATTTTCAAGTGCCTTTATTTTATCTCTCAGCTCCGCCGCCTTTTCATAGTTTTCGGCTTTAACGGCGGCCTTAAGCTCTGCTCTTAAGCTGTCGGCTTCGGAAAGAGGCTTTTTCTCCTTTTTTGCTTTTTTGCTCTCTTCGGCCTTGGGGCTTCCCAAACGGTTAGGGCGTTTGCCTAAGTGGCGAGTGCCTCTTTGACAGCGTTCAAGATTTTTTTCAACAAGGCTGTCAAAAACATCATAGCAGTCGGGGCAGCCCAAAAAGCTTGTGTTTGAAAGGTCGTTTAAGCTTGTTCCGCAGCTATTGCAGGAAAGGCTTGCAAGAGTCCCCGCGTGACTTCCCAAAAGACTTCCGAAGCTTTCAAAAACATCGTCAAACATATTTCCGAAAGCATTTGAAATATTAGTATCAAATATATTTCCTATTCCCAAATTCATCTCCTTTGCGCACTCGGGGCAAAGGTCAAGCTTTGTCACTTTACCGTTAATATTCTGTTCATAGTGAACCGATGCATTATTGTGATTACATTTTTGGCATAACATATATATCAAACCTCCTGTCTTTGTTAGCACTCCAACTCGGTGAGTGCCAAACCGTTTTCAATTTAAAACCCCATTTAAGAGGTTTATTCTTCTTTCTTTTTTATTTTCATATATATATACGTTTCGTTTTAATTAATGTCTGTTTTGTTTTTAAATTTTTTTTGGATTTTTTATAATATGCTTGTCATTTCATATTGTATTTGATACCCTTAAAGAAACGATGATTAATTCACCGAAGCAGATTTTAATCAGCGGTTCCTTAAAGATGTAAAAGAAAGACTTGAAAAAGCCGGTTTAATTATGCATGGCGGTACTATTGTTGACGCAACAATTATAGATGCTCCGAGTTCGACCAAAAATAAAGATGGGAAACGTGACCCCGAAATGCACCAAACCAAAAAGGGAAATCAGTGGTATCACGGAATGAAGGTTCACGCCGGTGTGGATGCCGGAAGCGGATATGTCCACACAATAACGGGGACAGCAGCGAATGTGTCTGATGTTGATGAAACAACCAAGCTTATTCGGGAAGACGATGAAGTTGTTTATGGCGATTCAGGTTATACCGGGATTACAAAACGTGAAGAGGTTTGCAATAATGAGCATTTATCGAATATGGAATTCAGAATTAACATACGCCCTTCAAGCTTGAAAACATCAAAAACCTACACAGGCATTAATTGGGATAAGAAAATAGAACATCAAAAATCAGCTGTCAGATGCAAAGTTGAGCATATCTTTCTTATAATCAAAAGACAATTTGGTTACAGAAAAGTCGTCTATCGAGGAATAGCGAAAAATCTAAACCGCTTCAATGTTCTTTTTGCGTGTGCAAATCTTGCAATGTGCTGCAGAGCCGGAAGAGCCGAAGAATTATGCCTTGTATAACTGTGCCCATTTTCAAAAAATATCCAATAAATGGATATGAATTCAGACTATTTACAGAGCCTTTTCGGAAGAAATAGCCATTAAATGACATTCTTACCTGTGTATCACCATTTACATCGCCTGAAAATCCTCATTAATCATCGTTTCCCTAAGGAGATTGACACTGCCACTGAACGCAGCTCCGATGTAAAAAAATTTATTGTACTTGTACGCAAGTACACTGAAATTGAAGAATTAACTTATGAAAACCTTCATGAATTTATAGATCGTATTCTTTCCACGAACTGGACAGGGAAACGAAAACTCGTAAAATTGAAATCTTTTATAATTTTGTCGGCAAAATAGATACAGGAGATAAACCTATAGAAAGTATTTCCTATTTCAGACAAATCGGGGCCGACATCAAAAGTTATGCTATCTAATAATCAAAAAAGATGTAAGGTAATTATTACAAAAAAAGTTACGTTATCTTACCTCATCATAGATTGTGCCGTAGAAGTCCTCAAAGAGGAGTGTTTCGCCGTTTGACACCTTAGTGTCGCTTGTGGTTAATACATAAGAATCGGAAGAGTAGTAAATTACGGCTTCCTCGGTGCTGCTTGAAAAAGTAACGTTTCTTCCGCCGCAGGCACCTACAACAGTAAAGGCAGGGGAGCCTACGGGAACATAGGCCGAGGCCGAAACACTGTTTGTAAAGCAGCTCCTGACGGCTATGGCCTTAACGGTTACACCAGAGTCAACTGTTATTGTTCCCGAATTTACTCTTGCACCGTTCTTTCTTATCCACGTACCGTTTACCGCCGTGCCGTTAATTTTGCCGGGAATATCGGCGGCGGTAACGGTTCTGTCGGCGTTGGTTATTTCTCCCGTTGCGGCATCAAAATAAATATTTCATCTTTCTGCGGCATAGGAAATATCTGTTGAACTCAATAACAAATCCGCCTGTATAACAGCCTCTGTTTCAAGAGCGGAATCTGACAGGACAGCTTCTTCACAGCTTATTTCCCCGATTTCCGAACCCTCATAAACCGAATCATAGGAAGCATAGCCTGCGGTTGGGTTTGCCGAACCTATAACAAAACTCAAAATAATTGATGAAACTCTTTTAAACTTCATAATTTTCCTCCCTTACTTTATTTCCCACAATGTTTTTATCTCCTAACTCCCGGTTTCTCGGCCTCATAATTAACCTCCCGATAATTGTATGTAATTTCGCAAAATATTTTTCTGTATCAACGTTTTCATTATATCAAATATACATTAAAAATCAAGCAGAAAAGGGAAAGCGCAGCTTTGGGAGGAGCTGCACTTTCAAGCTAAAATATTAAGGAGATGAATTATATAATAACACGGCGGTTTCGTGGTTCGCCGCATTATTCGGTTTTCATAGGGTCAGTTTAATTCATAAGGTATTTGTCGCATTCCAGAGCGGCGTCTCTGCCCTCATGGATTGCCCAAACTACCAAAGACTGACCTCTTCTCATATCCCCTGCGGAGAAAACGCCGTTTAGGTTGGTGCGGTATTTTCCGGGAGGAGTGAGAACATTGCTTCTTGGGTTTGTCTGAAGCCCTATTTCATTTATAATATCCTGCTCAGGCCCCATAAAGCCCATAGCTATAAGCAAAAGCTGACAGGGAAGAATCTTTTCGGAGCCTTTTATTGTCTTAGGCACCATTCTGCCCTTTTGATTTATCCATTCTGCCTTTGAGGTATGAACCTCTTTAATGTTTCCGTAGGAATCCCCTACAAGCTTTGTAGCTGTGGTAAGATAGGTTCTGGGGTCTCTGCCGTAGAGGTAAATTGCCTCCTCCTGACCGTAGTCAACCTTCTTTATTCTGGGCCACTGAGGCCATGGGTTTTCTTCACGGCGGCCTACGGTAAGCTCGGGCATAATCTCAAGCTGTGTTACGCTCTTACAGCCGTGGCGGATTGAGGTTCCCACGCAGTCGGTACCCGTGTCGCCGCCGCCTATAATGACTACGTCCTTGCCCTTTGTGGAGACAAATTCGCCGTTTTCAAGATTGGAGTCAAGAAGGCTCTTTGTGTTCCTGCTTAAGAAATCTACGGCGAAGTATATGCCGTTTAGGTCTCTGCCCTCAATCTGTAAGTCTCTGGGCTTTGTGGCACCGCAGCAGAAAACGGTGGCGTCAAACTCGCCTACAAGCCTTTCGGCGGGGTAGTCCTTTCCTACGGCCGTGTTTGTTTTAAACTCTATGCCTTCCTCCGCAAGTATGTCAATACGTCTTTGAACAACAGACTTGTCAAGCTTCATATTGGGAATGCCGTACATAAGCAAACCGCCGCACCTGTCGGCTCTTTCAAAAACGGTTACACTGTGGCCTAACCTGTTTAAAAGCTGGGCACAGGCAAGGCCTGAGGGGCCGGAGCCTACAACGGCAACTCTCTTTCCCGTTCTTACCTTAGGCACAACGGGAACAACCTTTCCCTCTTCAAACATTTTGTCTATAATATGAACCTCTATGTTTTTAACCGTTACCGCAGGCTCGTGCATACCGAGGGTACAGCTTCCCTCGCAGAGCGCCGGGCAGACTCTTCCCGTGAATTCCGGGAAAGGGCTTGTCAGCGACAAGCGGCGGTAGGCCTCCTCATATTTTCCCCTGTAAACAAGGTCGTTCCATTCGGGGATAAGGTTTCCCAGAGGGCAGCCCCCTACAAGAGGGTCGCCTGTGTGGCAGAAAGGTATTCCGCAGTTCATACACCTTGCTCCCTGCTTTCTTAAAGCTGCCTCGTCAAAGTGGGTGTGAAATTCGTCCCAGCCCTTAATTCTTTCTTCGGGAGCTATGTCTGTGGGAAGTTCACGGTTATATTCCAAAAATCCTGTGGGTTTACCCATTATGGATCACGCTCCTTTCAGGCTGAATATAGGCTGTGCCCGTTACCTCGGCAAAAGCCTTCATATTTGATTCTTCATCGGTCATACCCGTTTCCTTGCACTTCTTTACTTCCTCAACAACAGCCTTATAGGTTTCGGGTATTACCTTAACAAAGTTCTTAACCTCTTTCTTCCAGTTTTTAAGGAGATATTCGGCTCTCTTGCTGCCTGTATATTTAAGATGATTCTCAATCATAGTCTTAAGCTCCCGCTTATCCTCCTCCGATTCCATCTTTTCTATAAGAACAAGACCCTTATTGCAGCGTTTTTCAAAATCTCCGCCCATATTGTAAACATAGGCTACGCCGCCGGACATACCTGCACCGAAGTTTCTGCCGGTTGTGCCCAAAATGGCCACCTTTCCTCCCGTCATATACTCGCAGCCGTGCTGGCCTACGCCCTCTATAACGGCGGTAATACCTGAATTTCTTACACAGAACCTCTCCCCGGCCATACCGTTTATGTAGGCCTCGCCGTGAATAGCCCCGTAGAAAGCTACGTTTCCTATAATTACGTTTTCGGCAGCGTCAAAGGGTGAATCCTCAGGGGGAACAACTATAATCTTGCCTCCGGAAAGACCCTTTCCTATATAGTCGTTTGAATCGCCTACAAGCTTCATTGTTACGCCGTAAGTCTGGAATGCACCGAAGGACTGGCCTGCGGAGCCTTCAAAGGTCAGATTTATGGTATCGTCGGGCAGACCCTTTGCGCCGTAAACCTTTGTTATTTCTCCCGAAAGAATGGTTCCCACAACTCTGTTTATATTTGTTATCTTAAGAGAAGAATTAATCTTCTTTCCGTCCTTTATAGCCGGCTCGCAAAGCCTTATAAGGGCGTTTATGTCTATTGAATTTTCAAGCTTGTGATCCTGCTTTAAGGTGCAGTATCTCTCGTTGTCGTTTGAGCATATTTTAGGCTGATAGAGCAGGCCTGTCAGGTCTACCCCTGCCGCTTTCCAGTGTTCGGCACGTCTCGGCACAAGCTTCTCAACATGGCCTATAAGGTCATTTACAGTCTTAACACCTATTTTTGCCATCCACTCTCTCAGGTCCTGAGCTATAAACTTCATAAAGTTTTCTACATACTCGGGCTTGCCGCAGAATTTAGCCCTTAAGTGGGGGTTCTGTGTGGCTACGCCTACGGGGCAGGTGTCAAGGTTGCATACTCTCATCATTACACAGCCCATTGAAATAAGGGGGCCTGTGGCAAAGCCGAATTCCTCTGCACCGAGGAGTGCGGCCACAAGAACGTCACGGCCTGTTAAGAGCTTTCCGTCTGTTTCTATTGTAACTCTGTTTCTCAGGTTGTTCATAAGCAGAGCCTGATGTGTTTCCGCTATGCCTAATTCCCAGGGCAGACCCGTATGTCTTACAGAGGTTCTCGGAGCGGCGCCCGTTCCTCCGTCATAGCCTGAAATAAGTATAACGTCAGCCAGACCCTTTGCAACGCCTACGGCGATAGTGCCTACGCCGGCCTCCGAAACAAGCTTAACGGAAATTCTGGCGTCGCGGTTGGCGTTTTTAAGGTCGTGTATAAGCTGAGCCAAATCCTCTATTGAATAGATGTCGTGATGGGGCGGAGGCGAAATAAGAGATACGCCGGGGGTTGAATTTCTTACCTTAGCAATCCAGGGGTAAACCTTCTTTCCGGGGAGATGTCCCCCCTCGCCGGGTTTTGCGCCCTGAGCCATCTTAATCTGAATTTCAATAGCGTTCTGCAAATAGTTTATTGTTACGCCGAAACGGCCCGAAGCAACCTGTTTGATAGCTGAGCTTCTCGAATCGCCGTTGGGGTCTTTTATATATCTTTCGGGGCGTTCTCCGCCCTCTCCCGAGTTGGACTTTCCGCCCAAACGGTTCATGGCTATAGCCATACACTCATGGGCTTCCTGACTGATAGAGCCATAGGACATTGCTCCTGTTTTAAATCTCTTTACAATGGACTCTGCAGGCTCAACCTGGTCTATGTTTATGGGCTTGTCAATAAGCCTTACCTTTAACATACTCCTTATTGTACAAAGCTGCTCGGAATAGTCGTTCATCATTTCCGCAAATTCCTTATACAGCTTATAGTCCCCTGTCCTTACGGCCATCTGGAGCTTATAAACGGCTTTGGGGTTGAAAATGTGATATTCTCCCCTGTTTTTCCATTTATATTCGCCGCCTGCCTTAAGAGCGTCCTCTCTTGTAACGGGGTCAAAGGCCTGATTGTGCCTTATGGTTGTTTCTCTCTGAAGCTCCTGAATCCTCATACCGCCGATTCTTGAAACGGTTCCCGTGAAATATTTGTCTATAAGCTCCTCTGAAAGACCTAAAGCCTCGAAAATCTGGGCGCCCTGATAGGATTGTATAGTTGAAATGCCCATTTTTGACATTATCTTAACAATACTCTTTGTTAATATGTGCCTGTAAAGCTTCTGTGATTCTTCGGGGGTCTTATCGATATAACCCTCTTTATACATATCCGCCAGTGTTTCATAGGCCAAATAGGGGTTGATACCGTTTGCACCGTAGCCTACAAGGGTGGCGAAGTGGTGAACCTCTCTGGGTTCACCTGTTTCAAGGACGATTGAAACCTGTATTCTCTTTCCGCTTTCAATAAGGTGGTGATGGAGGCCTGCCGTTGCCAAAAGTGCCGGAATAGCCGCCTTGTTTTCTTCAACTCCCCTGTCGGAGAGAACGAGAATATTGTAGCCGTACTTTACAGCCAAATCAGCAGCGGCAAAAATTTCCCTCATAGCCGTCTGGAGACCCTTTTCGCTGTCCGTGCGGTAGAACATAGGTATGGTTACGGCCTTAAAGTCCTCTGTGTTAAGGGCTTTAAGCTTTCCAAGCTCCTCGTCTGTCAAAATGGGTGTATTGCTCTTAATCCTGCGGCAGTTTTCAGCCTCAGACTCAAGAAGGTTGCCCTCGCCGCCGAAATAACAGATAGAGCTTGTAACAACCTGTTCTCTTATGGCGTCAATAGGCGGATTGGTAACCTGTGCGAAAAGCTGTTTAAAATAGTTGTACAAAAGCTGGGGCTTCTGAGAAAGAACCGCAAGAGGTGCGTCAAAGCCCATAGCCGTAATGGGATCCTCTCCCTTGTCCATCATAGCCTTAAGGGTCAGGTCAATATCCTCCCAACTGTAGCCGAAAGCTTTCTGTCTTGTCAAAAGAGGCAGTTTTTCGTCAAATATATTTCTTTTAATGTCAAAGGGCCGTGAAATTTCCCCAAGAGCCCTTAAGCTTACCTCGCCCAAGTGTTCTTCCGCAAATTTAGCCTTTAAATCATCAAAAAATTCGTTTATGGTAACAGGTGTGTTCTCGGAGGCCTCAAGGCTGTCAAGCTCCACAAGATTTTCCTT
Organism: Clostridiales bacterium; assembly: GCA_021201395.1. Taxonomy (GTDB): domain Bacteria; phylum Bacillota; class Clostridia; order Lachnospirales; family CAG-274; genus JAJQCI01. The sequence continues at coordinate 22,893 of JAJQFB010000038.1, forward strand.
AAGCCAGTCTCCGTAGGGCTTCTCCGTAACCACTTTCTGTTTAATTTCCGCATCGTCTATAATACGCTTGCTCTCGGTATCTATAAGCAGCATCTTGCCGGGGCGGAGCCTTTCTTTCTTAACAATATGTTTACTGGGTATGTTAAGCATACCCACCTCGGAGGAAAGAACAACCATACCGTCATCGGTAACGTAATATCTTGCCGGACGCAGACCGTTCCTGTCAAGGGTCGCCCCTACTACGGTTCCGTCTGTAAAGCCTATAGCCGCAGGGCCGTCCCAAGGTTCTATCATAGTTGAGTTATATGCATAAAAATCTTTCTTTGACTTGTCCATAGCCCCGTCGTTTTCCCAAGGCTCAGGCACAACCGTCATAATAGCTCTGGGCAGAGAATAGCCCGAAAGATAGAGCAGCTGAATATAGTTATCAAGCATAGCCGAGTCGGAGCCGTCCTCGTTTACGGCAGGGAAAATCTTCTTAAGGTCGCTGCCGAAAGTTTCCGACTTATACATAGTTTCCCTTGCCTTAGACCAGTTTATGTTGCCCCTTATGGTGTTTATTTCACCGTTGTGCATAAGGAAGCGGTTGGGGTGGGCTCTTTCCCAGCTGGGGAAAGTGTTTGTTGAAAATCTCAAATGAACCATAGCTATAGCCGACTTCATATCAAGATCCATAAGGTCAAGGTAGAACCTGCTTACCTGCTCGGGAGTAAACATACCCTTATATACAATAGTCCTTGAAGAAAGGGACGCAAAATAGAAGTAGTTGTCTCCCCCTCTGCAATATCTTATTTCCCTTTCCGCTCTTTTAAGAATAACAAACAATTTTCTTTCAAAATCGATACCCGATTTAATCTCAGGCACCCTCTGTATAAAGACCTGAACAATATTGGGCATATTTTCCTTAGCCGTAACGCCTATGCAGTCACAATAGCAGGGTACTTCTCTTACTCCCAAAAACTTCTGTCCTTCTTCGAGAATAATACCCTTAAGCGTAGCTAAGCTCCTCGTTCTCGTCTCTATATCCGGCGACAAAAAGAGCATACCTACCCCGTAATCGCCTTTCTCCGGCAGACGTATGCCGTCATTCTGACAAACCTTTTTCATAAAGCCGTGAGGTATCTGTAAAAGTATGCCTGCACCGTCGCCGGAAGCCGGGTCGGAGCCTGAACCGCCTCTGTGTTTAAGATTTTTCAGAATTTCAATGGCGCTGGTCACAAGGTCGCGAGTTACTGTTCCGTCGATATTGGCTATAAAACCAATACCGCAGTTGTCATGCTCAAACCGCGGGTCGTATAACCCCTGTTTTTTAGGTAAACCGTTATAGTCCACTGCAATTCCCTCCTTAACATAATAAATTACATCTTTTTTCGGAAAATGCCGAATATAAAAACAAACCTGTTATTTATTTTATTTTCATACATCGGCATTTTCCCTTTATTTAAGACAAAAAGGGAACATTGAACGTCAATATCCCTTAAAAAACATACCACAATCCGTATGCTTAAAATCTATTGTACTCCCATCTTCAAAAAAATCAAGCCCTTTTTTTATTTTTTTGAATTTTTTAATTCCCTGAAGTGAAAAGTTTATTTCTACTTCGAGGGGGTGAAAGTGGAAATTAGTCTTACGCAAAGTTCCACTTCTATTTT
>JAJQFB010000020.1 GCA_021201395.1 Clostridiales bacterium
TTTGTAATGTGGATTTTTAATGATTTTCCTTATACTACTTAATTTCAAACTTAAATTCTCCTTTTTGTCTTTGCATATTTTAATTTTACATTTACATCTGTCATTTTATATAATTCCCTCTGTTTTGTCTATCATACCGCCGTATAGTTTTCGTTAAATTTCCGTAAAATCCGTTCCTTTTTATTCCGAAAAAACGGATTGCCGAAATACCTAAGATGAGCTAATTAAACAGCGGTTCCCTAAAGCTTTTACGTACTTTTGTCTGAAGCAGAGGTTTTGAGCAGATTAAAGTAATAAATTATTATAGAGATTTAATTTCACTTTAATTGAACTAATATTTTTTTGACCTTTTGATTTAATTTTAAATTGGTATTATTTGACTTGTAAAAACAAATACATAAGGAAAAACCGATTTATAATAATTATTGACAATCAGTGTTTTCCCGAAAAAAACTTTTAAGGAGTGAAACAAAATGAAAAAGAAAATATATATTGCGGCGGCATTGGTGCTTATAAGTACACTTAACATTACAGGGCTTACGGCCTGTGCTTCGGAACAGACTTCGGCGGCAAATACTGAAACAGAAGCGGCGGCTCCGGCGGATAACGACGAGAGACAGCCTATGAACAAAATGGGCGTTATGGCTAAAGTAACAGCCGTAAACGGCAGCACTCTCACGATAATCGAAGCAGAAAACAGCGGCAGAGGCGGCAGAGGCGGAAAAGGCATGGGTGAAGCTCCCGAAATGCCAGAGGGCGAGGCTCCCGAAAAGCCTGAGGGCGAGTTGCCTGAAATGCCAGAGGGTGAGATGCCTGAGATGAAATTCGAGGGTGAAGAAAAGACAATCACGGCAGCGGACAGCATAATATTTACCGAAGATGAAAGCGGTGAAAAAACACAGGCCTCCTTATCGGATATAACAGAGGGTACAATTATAATGATAACATATGAAGAGGACGGAACAACCCCCTCGGAAATTATTATAAGACAGTAAGAAAATAAGATAATATATATTGTTCTGTATCGGATACAGTATACCTCCAAAAAAAGGAGAGCTGCCGTTTTTATAGCGGCAGCTCTCCTTTTCATTGTCAAAAGTATAAAAATTATTTTAAACCTTAAATTCTCAATTTTCCGCCGAACCGAAGTTTATAAGCTTTAAGAGCCTTTCTCTGTATTTATAAAACTCGTCGGTGAATTTTATGTCGGTAGTGCCCTCTTCAGCTATCTGCCTTGAAAATGTGACGGAAATGTCCTCTATTACCCGTCCGGGGTGCTTGCTCATAACGATGATTCTTGAGGCTAAGAGCAGGGCTTCCTCTACGTCGTGGGTTATAAAGAAGATTGTTTTTCCGCTTGTCCACCAAATTTTTCGGGTTAAGTCCTGAACGTTTTCCCTCGTCAGGGCGTCAAGGGCGCCGAAAGGTTCGTCCATAAGGAGGATTTCCGGGTCGTTTATAAGGGTTCTGGCTATTGAAACTCTCTGTTTCATTCCTCCCGAAAGCTCATATATTTTCTTGTCCGCAAAGTCCTTAAGCCCCACCTTTTCAAGATATTCCTCCGTAAGATAAGAATATTCCTTTTTGGGAATACCCCTCATTTTGGGGCCGAAGGCTACGTTGTCCCTGACAGAGAACCATTCAAACAGGGGCGGATTTTGGAACACGACGCCTCTGTGCCAGTCTGTACCCTCTATTTTTTCCCCGTCAAGCTCAACTTCTCCCGAAGTGGGCTTTATAAAGCCTGCCAAAATTTTAAGAAGAGTGCTTTTGCCGCAGCCCGAGGGGCCTAAAACGCAGACAAACTCTCCTCTGTAGATATTAAAATTAATATCTTCAATGGCCATTATCTCGTCCCCCGAGGTTCCCTCATAGGCCAAGTCTACGTTTTTTATTGAAATAAGCTCATCGTCATATTTTACATTGTTTACGGAAATAAGCTCCCCCTGAGGCTCATATAATTTTTCTTTCCAGCTGCTGCCCATTATATCACCTGCCTTAAGCAAATTTAAGCAAATATAAGCTTATTCAACAGCCGCCTTTACAAATTCCGAGGTTACGCTCGCTTCATAGTCTGAAAGTTCCGGAGCGGATTTTATGCTGTCCTGTTCTACGAGGAAGTCGGCTGTGTCCTTGAGAACCTGTGCAAGCTGATTGTCTATGAAGTCAATCTGTTCTTCGGCGTCGAGGTATTCATACTGTGTAATCTGGCTTGCGGCATCCTCTTCGCTTATTTCGAGAATAGAAGCTATTTCCGCCGCCGCCGTATCCGGGTCATTGTTTAAAATATCATTTGCCTTAATCTGGGCTTTAACGTAGTTTGTTACAACATCGGGATATTTTTCCGCAAAGGCCGTGCTTACTATGTTTAAATCCCCTGTTATAACGCCTTTTTCCGCAAGCTCGCCGGAGTGGGTTATAATATGGCCGTCCTGTAAAAGCTCGTCAAGTACGGGATACCATACGTAAGCCCCGTCTATGTCCCCTCTCTGCCATGCAGCGTAAATGTCGGCAGGCTGCATATCCAAAAGAGTAACATCGCTTTCCTCTATGCCCTCCTCCAGTTTAATGGCGTTTAAAAGGCTGTAGTGTGAGGTTGAAGCAAAAGGGGGTTGCTATTTTTTTGCCCTTTAAATCGGCTAAAGTTTCTATTCCCGAATCGCCCTTAACAACGAGAGATTCGGCGGAGCCTAAAATATCGCCTACCCAGAATACCTTAAAATCCGTGCCGTTTGCAAGGCCGAGAGCCGTGGGTGAGGAGCCCAGCTCAGATATATCAAGACTTCCTGCGGCAAAGGCTGTGTTTACGTCCTTTCCCGAATCAAACTTTATAATCTGAACGGGTAAGCCTAACTCGTTTTCATAATATTCTTCATACTGCGCAATTAAGTCTCCGTTTACAAGATCCATTGTGCCTATTCTTACTGCAATGTCATTTAGTTAACATAACAAGATGAATAGCAAATTCTTCCATTTAG
>JAJQFB010000063.1 GCA_021201395.1 Clostridiales bacterium
AAATGGAAGAATTTGCTATTCATCTTGTTATGTTAACTAAATGACATTGGTTCAGGTAATACAGTGCATAGACAATTTTTTCACGAGGCGTCTTGATAAAAGATAGGCTTCGGAAACAAACCAAAGCGGCGGTTTAAGGCCGCCTATAACAACGGCAATTCATTTTGCAAAAAATTTATATAAAAAAGGAGAAAATTAAAAATGAAAAAGAATTTAAGTTTAGTAGCTTTGCTTCTTACAACGGCTCTTGCATTTTCGGCCTGCGGAAGCTCTTCTTTTGGCACAGCGGAGGATACCAATACTGCTGCGGAAGAATCGGCGGATGCGGAAACCTCAGACGAGCTTGTTACTCTTAAGGTAGGCGCAACAGTGGTTCCTCATGCCGAAATTTTAAACATAATCATAGATGACCTTGCAGAAGAGGGAATTGATCTTCAGATTGTGGAATTTTCCGACTACACCCTTATAAACAAAGTTCTTGTTGAGGGCGAGGTTGATGCAAACTATTTCCAACACCAGCCCTATCTCGATGAATTTATCGAAGAAAGCGGAGCAGACCTTGTTTCGGCAGCAGGTATTCACATCGAGCCTATGGGAATTTATTTGGAATCCATTACTGCTCTTGACGAACTCAAGGAAGGCGACAAGGTAGGCTTTCCCAACGACGCCACAAACGAGGGCAGGGCTCTTCTCCTCCTCCAGAGCGAAGGTCTTATAACTCTTGCAGGCAACTCTCTTACCCAGACCCCTGCGGATATAACAGATAATCCCCTCGGTCTTGAGTTTGTTGAATTTGCGGCTGAACAGCTTCCCAGAACCTTAAGTGAAACCACTGTTTCCGTTATAAACACAAACTATGCTCTTGAGGGCGGCCTTTCACCCAGTGAGGACGCTATTGCTATGGAAGCCGGCGATTCATCCTATGTAAACATAGTGGCCGTAAGAGCGGAGGACGCCGACAACGAGAATATCGCAAAGCTTGTTGAAGCCCTTGAGTCGGATGAGGTAAGAACATTTATTAACGAAACCTACAACGGAGAGGTAGTACCCGTATTCTGATTTAAAAACAAACATTTTACAATTAAAAATAGTCAATAAAAAAATGTCCATCAAAAATTCTTAAGTGAATTTTGATGGGCATTTTTAAGGAAGAGTTAATTAATCAGCAATTCCTTTATGCCGCCGTTAAGGAACCGCTGATTAATTAGCTCTTCACATCTTCACCGCCGATTTTCCCGATTGTTTCGTCATGCATTTTCAACATAGGCTCCGGCTATGCCCTCAAATGCATTCCTCACACTCGAAAAAATCTGCGGCAAATCTGCTTCGGCGAATTAAGCATCACTTCCTTAAATTTTGTCGTCCTTTTTTCGTCCGTATATTATAAAACAGACTATAAAAAATATTATGCCGAATACGCTTGTTATGGGTGTTGCGAAGCCTATATATGTAAGGTTTGTATTGGGAAGCTTAGACATAAGAATTGCAACGGGAATACGTACAAGGAAAGCGGAGGTTATGCCCTGAATCATAACCGGCAGGCTCCTGCCGCAGCCGTTGAAATAGCCTATGCTTCCGAAAACAACACAGGTCAGTATACATTCAGCCGAAAAACCCTTTAAATAAGCGGCGCTCTGAACAATAACGTCCGCCTCATTCGTAAAGAAGGAGGACAAAAGGTTGCCTCTGAAAAATCCGAAATAAAATATAATTAAGCCCAAACAGCAGCCCATAATAACGGAGGTGTAATAGCCCTGTTTTGCTCTTTTTATGTTTCCGGCACCCATATTTTGAGCAACATAAGCGGAAACGCTCTGCATAATCGTAGACGGAACAAGCATTATGAATGAAACAAGCTTCTGAGCTACACCATAGCCCGCCGAGGGCATAAGCCCCATATTGTTTATTATTGAGTTTACAACAAGGAATGAAACCTGAACCATAGCTTCCTGAACGGCAATAGGTACGCCCACCCCTATAATTTTTTTCATTTTATTGTGGTGTATCCTTATCTGTTTTAATGAAAAGGTAAAGGGGAGATCCTGGTGTTTCATAACGGGTATAGAAACCAGAACGGAAACAAGCTGAGCCAAAACCGTAGCCATAGCCGCTCCGGCAGCGTCAAGACCCAAAACAGCCACGAAAAACAAGTCGCCTATTATGTTTACAATGCAGGCGATACACACAAATATAAAGGGAAGTTTGGCATTTCCCACACCTCTTAAAATACCGCTTATAACATTATAGGCGATTATGACTATAATACCTCCGGAACAAATTCTCAAATATGTAACCGCCTTGTCGAAGCTTTCCTCAGGCACCTGTAAAATATTCGCAATGCCGTTTGTGAATACCTCAAGCAGTATTGTCAAAATAATTCCCACTATCAAAAATATCACTATTGTGGTTCCTACGGTATCTCCGGCCTTGTCGGGGCGGTGTTCGCCTATATACTGGCCTATAACAACCGTAGAGCCCATAGCGAGGCTCGTTATTATAAGTGTAACCATCTGCATAAAGCTGCTGCCCGTTCCGACAGCGGAAATACTTGCAGCATCGCCGAAAAAGCCTACAACCAAAAGGTCAACGGCTCCGTAGGCGGCCTGTAAAACCATAGCCCCAAAAACAGGCACGGCAAACCTTATAATCGACCAAAAAACCGAGCCTTCGGTAAATGAAATTTCCTTTTTGCGTTTCTTTTCCATATATACAGTTTTCCTCCTTAATATACGTCATTGTTTCATTTAATTTTTCAATTAGTATGCTAATGATAATACACATTTGATTTAATGTCAATATCTTTTATCGATAAAAATAATTTTTTGGGATATAAAAAGCCATAACAATACAATCTGTGTAATTTTTTACCAACGCAAAAATTTCCTTGTAAACCTTTTGTGATTATGATATAATACCTGAGTTTAGGAGTATAACTAAAAAAATGGTGCTAAGCCACAG
>JAJQFB010000105.1 GCA_021201395.1 Clostridiales bacterium
CCGTAATTTACCGGATCTCTATTCAGCCATAAGTGAAGCCTTTTCGCAAATCGATATGTTGGACTGCGTGGGTTGGTTTCGGTTCGTTGGATTGTCTTAGTAATTTATGGCATTGCTATAAGTTGCTGTAAATGTTTAAAGCGTTTAGTATAACAAGCCCTAAGGTAAAATGTTCGGGCTTTCTTTCATATACTGTTTTAAAGGACTGTATACGGGGGATTTTCTATGGAAACAGGTCTTGTTTTCGGCGGAGGCGGAGCAAAGGGATCCTATGAAGCCGGCGTTTGGCACGCTCTTAGGACTTTGGGGCTTGAGGGTGAAATTTCCGCCGTCAGCGGCAGCTCCGTCGGGGGCTTAAATGCGGCTTTATTTGCAAGAAAGGATTTCGGAGGCTGTTTTAAAATTTGGAACAGCATAACAGAAAAGGACATACTCTGCGAGGACTGCGGCGATGTTAAAGATGTTAAAACAGAGGGGCTTTTGTCCGTGCTTTTCGGCGGCGACAGCTTTTTCAGTCAGGACTGTCTCGAAAAAATAATAAGGAGCTATATAGACACGGTGACGGAAAAGGACTGTTTTATAGCCTGTTCCGATGTTTCGAGAATACCTTTTTTCAACATTCTGCCTGCGGAAATATTTATAAACAAAAAACTGAACCTTAAGCCGGCCTATTTTAACCTTAAGGGTATGGAAAGGGAAAGGGCCGTAAACGTGCTTTTGGCCACCTCCGCCATTCCCTTTATTTATGAGGGGGTGGAGATTGACAAAAAAAACGCTACTGCGACGGAGGGCTTTGCGACAATCTCCCTATAAAGCCTCTTTACGATATGGGAATAAGGAATATTATAGCCGTTTCCCTCGATTATGACACCAAAGAGGACGCAGAAAATTTCCCGAATGCCGACATAAGGCTCATAAAGCCCTCTGTAGATCCGGGAAATTTTATAACGGGTACTCTTAATTTTTCAAAAGATAAGCTGAGAGAGGTTATGCGTTTAGGCTATCGGGATACTCTTAATATGCTTTACCCCATGAAACCATAACCTTAGCCGGCTTTCCGCAGCATACACAGTTGTCGGAAATGTGCTTCTGTTCAAAGGGCATACATCTTGAGGTTGCCCCCGTAAGCTCTTTAATTTTGTTTTCGCACTCCTCGTCTCCGCACCACATAGCGTTTATAAAGCCGGGGTTTTCCTTAAGCTGTTTGTCAAACTCTTCCATATTTGAAGCGTCAAAGGTGTGGGCTTCCTTATGGGCAAGTGCCTTTTCGTAAAGATCATTCTGCATCTTTTCAAGAAGTTCAGGCACAACTTTCTCAATATCATCAAGAGAAACAATCTGCTTAACCCTGCCCAAACGGCAGACAATAACACACTGGTTTTTCTCAATATCTCTGGGGCCTATCTCCAAACGCAGAGGAATACCTTTCATTTCCTGCTCCGCATACTTCCAGCCGGGGCTTTTATCGCTTCCGTCTGCCTTAACACGGCAAACCTTTGAAAGTCTTTCCCTTATTTCCTCGGCTTTCTCCAAAACTCCCGCCTTTCTCTGCATAACGGGAATTATAATTGTCTGAACAGGGGCGGCCTTAGGGGGAAGAACAAGGCCGTTGTTGTCGGAGTGAACCATTATAAGGGCACCTATTAAACGGGTAGTCATACCCCAGGAGGTCTGGTGAACATATTGAAGCTTGTTGTTTTTGTCTGTATACTGAATACCGAAGGCCTTAGCGAAGCCGTCGCCGAAGTTGTGGCTTGTGCCTGCCTGTAAAGCCTTGCCGTCGTGCATAAGGGACTCAAGGGTATAGGTAGCCATAGCTCCGGCAAATTTTTCCTTTTCCGTTTTTCTGCCCTTTACAACGGGAATCGCCAAAAATTCCTTTAAAAAGTCGGCGTAAACATTCATCATTCTTACTGTTTCTTCCTCGGCCTCCTCTGCTGTGGCGTGAGCCGTGTGACCCTCCTGCCACAAAAATTCGAGAGTACGCAGGAAAGGCCGTGTCGTCTTTTCCCAGCGGCAGACGGAACACCACTGATTATACAGCTTAGGCAAATCCCTGTAGGACTGCACAATATTTTTGTAGTGGTCGCAGAAAAGGGTCTCCGAGGTAGGTCTTACGCATATCCTCTCCTGTAATTTTTCAGAGCCGCCGTGAGTTACCCAGGCCACCTCAGGGGCAAAGCCCTCAACGTGGTCTTTTTCCTTCTGCAAAAGGCTTTCGGGTATGAACATAGGCATATAAACATTCTCGTGGCCTGTTTCCTTAAAGCGTCTGTCTAAGTCCTGCTGTATAAGCTCCCAAATAGCATAGCCGTAGGGGCGCAGAATCATACAGCCCCTGACGGAGGAATAGTCGCAAAGATCCGCCTTTTTTACAATATCCGTATACCATTTTGCAAAATCTTCATCCATAGATGTTATGGCATTTACCATTTTTTCGTCATTCATAAGAAATATCCTCCTTAAAATTTAAACGGCCTCCAACCCGAAAAAGGGGTCGGAGGCCGACGGTACCACCCTAATTAACAATATTTTTACATTTAACGCAAAAATCCTTTGTTCTCTTTAATATCCTTAACGCAGACAAAACGCCGCACTTTCAGCAGGGCTGATAGAGCCGGGAAAGAAAGCGCCGCCCAAAGACTTTCACCAACCGTCTCTTCTCTAAACGCCGGTTCACTTTCTTATTTCTCCGTCATAGCCTTTAAATCAAAATATTCATCTTTATTATAATAAAGGCAAAACCTAAATATGTCAAGAAATTTTTTTGTAAAGTCAAAAATTTTTGTGTTTTTTGTATGAGCAATAATAATCCCCTTTATATACATACTTTTCAATATGTTTTATAAAGGGGATTTTATAAGCTTCGGTTTTGTTTACCCGTCTTTAAGATTTAACACCATAATTTTTAGGGGACAAAAGATATTTT
>JAJQFB010000051.1 GCA_021201395.1 Clostridiales bacterium
CACTAAATGGAAGAATTTGCTATTCATCTTGTTATGTTAACTAAATGACATTGTTTCAGGGTCAAGAGTAGCCTTTGAGACGGCCTCCCTTATATACTCCTCCGGTTCAAAGTCGGGGGTTCCTATAGAAAGGTCGAACACCCGGCCGCCGTTCTTTATAATTTTATTTTTTTCCTTTATAAGCTCCATAAATATACTGGGCTTTTCCGTACCGAATTTATTTGAAAATTTCATTTTTTGTCATCGTCCTGATTTAAACGTTTTCTGTAGGTATAGAGCATTACAATAAGTATCATAAAGAAAATTGCCACAACTATAGTTGCTCTGTAGTCCTGAACAGCTATAAGTATGGCCACAACAGCACTGACAGCACTTAAGCCGTAGAGAATTATAACGGCCTGTCTGTGGGAATAGCCGCTGTCTATGAGCCTGTGGTGAAGGTGGCCCCTGTCGGCCATCATAATGGGCTTATGGTTTGCCGCCCGTCTTATTATGGCAAAGGCCGTATCAAGTATAGGCAGAGCCATAGCCAAAACGGCAATTACTATTGAAAGTATGGCGTAGGACTTAAACACACCTATACAGGAGGAAACGCCTAAAACATAGCCCAAAAAGGTTGAGCCCGTGTCCCCCATATATATTTCAGCCGGGCTGAAATTTCTGGGAAGAAAGCCCAAACAGCTCCCCGCCAAAGCCGCCGTTAAAACAACGGCAAGCTCCGTACCTGAGGAGGATGTTATACATAAAATCATAAGGCAGATTGAAGAAATAGAGGTTACTCCCGCCGCAAGGCCGTCTACGCCGTCTATAAGGTTTACGGCATTTATTATCCCTATTATCCATATTACGGTTAATATGGGAGAAAAGCCCTTTAAATATTCCCATAAGGGGTACATTACAAAGTCAAGCCTTATCCCCGACAGAACCACAATAAGAGCTACCGCAAGCTGAGCCGAAAATTTGACCTTCGGCGAAAGCTCATAGGCGTCATCAAACATACCCGTTATTACTATTAAAATACCGCCTATTATAAAGCCTGCAAACTGCCTTTTGGGCAAATTCGACAAAAAGGGCGAGACTATAATAAGTGCAGCGAAAAAACCTGCCACTATAGCCAAGCCCCCCATAAGAGGCATAGGTTCCTTGTTAAGCCCCCTCGATTTGGGATAGTCAATAGCCCCAAGCTTCTTTGCGATTTTTTTTGCCGTTGGGGTAGTCAGCAGACATACCCCGAAAGCAATGGAAAAAGCGGCTATATATAAAAGCCAGTCATGAGTCATATTAAGACTCCTCTCTTTTGTTGTAAATAGTTAAACTTAATTTGAAATTATGCCCCTTGAAAACTTTCCTTTGCCTTTTTAACCTTGCCGACAGGTATTCTCATATGCCTTGCAATAACCTCATCGGAAAGACCGTCCTCAGACATATTCCTTATAAGCCCGGATTTATATTCCTCACGTCCCTCTTCAACGCTTTCCGGTCTCCAAATGACTTATTTTGTGCCGAAAAGTCTGTAGCCTACGTCCCCTACACCGGGAATTACATAGCCTTCTTCGTTTACATAGGGGTCAAGAGCCGCCGTATAAATATCCACATCGCTGTGTTCACCCTGAATTTTCTTAACAGCCTCGGCTGAAGAAATAAGGGTTATAAGTGTTATGTTGTTTATATTCCTCTCCTTAAGGAAGTTAATTGCCTGTGTGTCTGTTCCCCCTGTGGCAATAACCGGGTCGAGTATAAAAACTCTCAGACTGCTTTCCTCTTTGGGAAGCTTACAGTAGTATTCTATGGGCTGAAGTGTGTCAGGGTCTCTGTAGATTCCTATGTGTCCCGCTTTTGCTGTGGGAATAAGCCCCAAGGCTCCGTCGGCCATATTTATGCCCGTTCTCAAAATAGGCACGAAAACAACGCGGCAGTCAAGACACTTGCCCACTGTTTTTTCGTGAGGCGTTTCAACCTCAATATCTCTCAAGGGCAAATCCCTTGACGCTTCATAAACAATAAGGGACGCAAGCTCGCTTACAAGCTCCCTGAATTCTTTGTTGCTGGTTTCCTTATCTCTGATTCGTCTGACCTTGCTCTGTACAAGGGGATGATCAACTATAACAAGCTTTCCCATTTCAAATGCCTCCTTTGTTTTATCGTTTTATCGTATTATTTATGACATCATATATATTCTTCTTTGGTGCCGCTCTTCATTTGAAAATTCCGTATTAAGCCAGGCCTCTAAAATTTCAAGGGCCAAGCCGGGGCCTGTGACCCTGCCGCCGAGAGCCAAAACATTGCTGTCATTGTGGGCTCTTGTGGCTTTTGCGGAAAAAACATCTCCGCACAGAGCGCACCTTATCCCCTTATACCTGTTGGCGGCTATGCTGACGCCTATACCCGTTCCGCAGATAAGTATGCCTCTTTCCGCCTCTCCCGAAAGAACGGCTTCCGCCACTTTTTCGGCATAAACCGGGTAGTCGGCGGATTCCGCCGTATAAGTTCCGAAGTCCTTATATTCCAAATTTTTTTCCTTAAGATAATCAAGAATTACTCCCTTAAGGGCAAAGCCCCCATGGTCACAGCCTACAGCTATCATTTCAATCTCTCCTTTAAAGCATAAACGCACTCAATTATTTCATCGAGACGCCTTTCATATTCCTCTGAGTCCCCTCCGAAAGGGTCGGCAATATCCCCAGCCTGTTGTATATTCTTTAAGCGTAAAAACCTTATCCCCTGCGGAGGGCATAAGCACAGCCTTGTGTCTTGAGGACATCGTAAGAATCAAATCGGCTCTGTCTATATCATTTTCGGTCAAATTACGGGAAAAATGATTTTCATAAGGAATATTTTTCGCCTCAAGGGCAAGCTCCGCGTTCCTGCTCATAGGCATATTTTCATAGGCCGTAAGCCCTGCCGAGGAAAAGCTGTGTTCCTTTATAAAATATCTCGCCGCCGCTTCCGCCATAGGGCTTCGGCAGGCGTTTCCCGTACAAACAAAAATTATATTCAATAAATCACCTTGCCTCTGTTATGTTATAGCCCGCCGCCTTTTTAAGACGGTTCATTATTGCAAGACCTATGCCCTTTTCGGGAAAGGCCTTTATAAAAGCACAGCTTAAATGCAAATCGTCACAGGTTCTCAAAACCTTAAAAAGTCTTGCGGCTATTGTTTCAGGGTCGCTTTCACGGCCCAAATCCAAAAGCGTTAAGCCTCTGTTTTCAAAAAAGGCTCTGTCCTCCTCCGTTGTTATTATGCCTGCCTTTTCCCCCTCTGCTTTTGACTTTTCCCCAAGCTCCGCCATATATTTAACCGCCTTTTCCCTTTCGCCCTTTACTATTGTAATATTGCAAAGAGGGGAATAGTGTTTATATTTCATTCCCGGAGCAAGGGGACGGAGATTTTCATCGGGCTTCGTCAAAATTGTTTTGTCTATATTAATCTCCCCTACGACTTCCTTAAGCATATCAACGGTAACGGAGCCGGGGCGGAGAAGAGTTATCTCCTCCCCTACTGCACTGACTATGGTGGATTCAAGGCCGAACTCAGCCTCTCCCCCGTCTATAATCATATCTATTTTCCCGTTTAGATCATTTAGGACGTGCTTCGCCGAGGTAGGACTGGGCTTTCCCGAAGTGTTTGCACTTGGGGCTGCTATGGGAACTCCGCAGGCTCTTATAAAATACCTTGCGGCAGCATTCTCAGGAAACCTGACCGCAACCGTATCAAGACCCCCCGATGTTTCGTCGGGTATAATACTCTTCTTTTTAAATATTATAGTAAGAGGCCCCGGCCAAAAGGCATCTATAAGCTTTTCGGCCTTAGGGCTTACCTCCTCCGCAATGCCTTTAAGCTCCGGCAAAGAGGCTATATGGACAATAAGGGGATTGTCCGAGGGTCTGCCCTTTGCCTCATATATTTTTTTGACGGCTCGGCTGTTAAGGGCGTTTGCCCCCAGGCCGTAAACCGTTTCAGTGGGAAAGGCAACAAGCCCTCCCCTCTTTATGATTTCAGCCGCCCTTTTAAAAACCTTATCCGACTTACGGAGATTGTTTTCGTCTGTACTGCAAAACAAGGTTTCCATATTATTTGTTTGCTCCGCAGCACTTCTTATATTTCTTTCCGCTTCCGCAGGGGCAGGGGTCGTTTCTGCCTATTTTCTTTTCCTTTACAACTGTTTTTGAATGCTTCTGTTCCTTATAGAAAACGTCAAGCTGTTCCCTTGTGAATATATTTTCCCACTGAGGAAGGGAGTAAAGAGATTCCGCCTTATATTCAACCATTTTCTTGTAAAGTGCCTCAAAGTCAAAGCTTATATCGATTTCACTTTCTTCTGTAAAATCCTCAAGATTAACTTTCTCGTTCAAGGCCTCGTTTATTCCGTCTGCAAAACCGGCGAAGTAAACCGGCGTCATATCGAATTTTTCCGCCAACTCCTTAACTGAGCCCTTAAGACTGTTCACCTTGTTTTCAAGAAAATATTCGTAAATTTTTTGTTCCCTCGGCATATAGTCGTTCCAAACCGCAGGATTAATATTCCCCTGCTGATTATATGCCGTTTTGTACCATGTTTCATATAAAGCCATAATTATTCAGCCTCCTGTAATTTCTTATATTCTTATATTCTTGTATTCTTATATTATTAAACCAAGCAGCTCGTTTATATTCCCTGCTGTTCTTACATTTGCCTTTACATCTTTAGGCACTTCCTTAGCGTTTGCTGCGGGAACAATAATATTCCCGAAGCCCAGCTTAGCACTTTCCGCTATTCTCTTTTCACACATAGTAACCCCTCTGAGCTCTCCCGTTAAGCCTATTTCTCCGAAAATAACCGTGGAGGGGTCTATGGGTAAATTTCTATAGCTTGAGGCTATAGCCGCCGCTATGGAGCCGTCAAGGGACGGCTCGGAAACCCGAATACCTCCCGTTAAATTTATATATACGTCAAAGTGACCTAATTTAAAGCCTGCTCTTTTCTCCAAAACCGCCATAAGCATAACAACCCTGTTAAAATCGGTTCCTGCCACTATCCTTTTCGGCATATCGAAAGAAGTGTATGAGGCCAAAGCCTGAACCTCAAGCATAAGGGGTCTGCTTCCCTCTATACAGCAGGTAACGGCGGAACCCGAAACGTTCTTCGGCCTGCCGCTTAAAAGATGCTCCGAGGGGTTCTTTATTTCAACAAGACCCTTTCCGGTCATATCGAAAATTCCTATTTCGTTTGTGCCGCCGAAACGGTTTTTAGTACATCTTAAAATCCTGCAGGTAAAGTTTTTATCCCCCTCGAAATAGAGAACAGTGTCAACCATATGCTCCAAAACACGGGGTCCCGCAAGCTGGCCGTCTTTTGTAACGTGACCTACGATTATAACGGTTATGCCGTTTTGCTTGGCAAGCTTTAAAAGCCTGTAGCCGCTTTCTCTGACCTGTGAAACAGAGCCGGGGGCAGAGGTCACCTCATCGCAGTACATAGTCTGTATGGAATCTATTATAACCAAATCAGGCTTAACCTGATTCACGGCGTTTTCGATTATACCAAGGCTTGTTTCGCTTAAAATATAGAGCCTGTCTGTTGTTATTCCCAGTCTTTCGGCTCTCAGCTTAACCTGAGAAGCGGACTCCTCGCCGGAAACATAGAGAATTTTCTCTCCCGACTCCCCTATTCTGCGGCAAACCTGTATAAGCAGTGTAGACTTTCCTATGCCGGGGTCTCCGCCCACCAATGTAAAGGAGCCTTTCACAAGCCCTCCCGAGAGAACCCTGTCAAGCTCTCCTATGCCGGTTTTGTTTCTCTTTGAATCGAGGCCGGATATTTCCGACAAAATTTTAGGCTGATTGGAGGAGCCTATGGGATTAAGCCGCCCCGAAAAACGGGATTTTTCCTCTGTTACCGTTTCTTCGGTCAGAGTTGCAAACTCGCCGCAGGAGGGACACTTCCCCAGCCACTTCCCCGCTTCATAGCCGCAGCTTGAGCAGACATATTTTGTTTTTATCTTAGCCATTATTTTCTCACAAGCTTTATTTCAACGGGCGAATCACCCAAATCGGCGGAGAAGCTTAA
This sequence comes from Clostridiales bacterium, assembly GCA_021201395.1. Lineage (GTDB taxonomy): Bacteria > Bacillota > Clostridia > Lachnospirales > CAG-274 > JAJQCI01. The sequence continues at coordinate 6,048 of JAJQFB010000051.1, forward strand.
CTTTCCTGCAAAACGGGCGTGTACCGTACCTATTTTAAGGCCGTCTACAGACAAGTCGTAGTTTGCGTCGTCCTCAAGCTCAAGGGTGAACTGTGTCTGACCCTGACCCGCCGCCTTAAATCTTGTTTTCTTAGGGTCCGAAACAAAGTTAAAAACAGCCGCCCCGGGAACAGCCTCCAAAACAAGCTTTCCGTCTTTTGAAAATCTTGTAACGAGGTTATGTGTTCTTACCTTGTACAAACCGCCGTTAAATTCAAAATTTTCAACCTTAAGCTTCTCAGCTCTTTCGTAGTTTCCGAAGCTGATAGTGTTGTTATCTTCCAGTCTGATGCCCTCATCAATTACTGCCATTTGTATTTCCTCCTGAAATGTGTTAATATAAAGGGGAAGCCTATTGGCCGACCCTTAAAGCAATATGTGGTTTTTCTTTATAATACGATTATACCAAATATTTTGTTTTTTGTATATGAAAATTTTATAATTTTTTTAATTTAAACAGGAGATTTTTTAAATGACCAGACTTGACAGGTATTTAAGCGAAAGAGAAAACATAACACGAAAGGAAGCAAAAGCCCTTATTAAGGCAGGAAAGGTAAAAATTGACAGAGAAACGGTTCTGCTTTCCGAATATAAGCTTGACGAAGAAGCTTCCGAGGTAAGTATAGGGGAGCGGATCATAAGATACGAAAAGTTTGTTTATATTGTTATGAACAAGCCCTCGGGCGTTGTCTGTGCCTCAGAGGATAAGAGAGACAAAACCGTTTTCGATATTCTTCCCGAAAAGCTTAAGCGGAAAGGCCTTTTTACAGCGGGCAGGCTGGATAAGGACACAACAGGGCTTCTTATAATAACAAATGACGGCGCCTTATCTCACAGGCTTCTCTCCCCAAAACATCACGTCAAAAAGCAATATTATATAGAGGGAGAGGGCGAAGCGGCGGAAAATGCCTGTGAACGTATCAAAGAGGGCTTGTCCTTAGGCAGCCTTAAGCTTAAGCCCGGAGAACTCAATATAATTTCCTCTGAAAACGAAAAAACAAAGGCTCTGCTGACTATAACAGAGGGCAAGTTCCATCAGGTAAAGAGAATGATGTATGAAATCGGCGTAGAAGTGACCTGTTTAAAAAGAATATCTTTCGGCAATATAACCCTGCCCGAGGATTTAAAAGAGGGGCAGGCAAGGCTTATGAGTGAAACCGAAATAAAAATGCTGAAAGCATAGGCTGCCCCTTATCAGCTGCAATTATCAAAAACAAATAAGAGGCAATTTTTAGGTTGACATTCAGCGGCAAATATTTTATAGTTAAAGATAGAAAAAATTGCTTTTATAAGGAGATTTATAATTATGGAAAGGCTTAAAAACATAAAAATTCGAGATAAATCGGCGGTGATTTCTTTTATACTTTTGACTGCCGCCGCTGCTGCTGTTGTTTATTATATGCTGGGGCCCTCAGAGGGCTATATTCACTCCGACTGTTTAGACACTATGACTTGGGCCGAGGCAGCTCTTGAAAGCGGAAAGCTTTTCAGCGGCACCTTTAACTATCCCTGTCTGCTTCCGGGGGCTGCTTTTATTATGATACCCTTTATGGCGGTTTTCGGTTTTACGATGCTTGCCTACCGTCTTTCTATGCTGTTCTTTATGGTTTTGCTGTGTTCGGCGATTTATTTTGTTTCGAGGGGCTTAGGTTGGAACAAGGCCTACAGCCGTGCAGCTATAGCCTTAGAGCTTATAATCGTTTCTTCAAGTGCAAAACTGAGAGAGCTTTTTTGGGAGCATATAATTTACTACAGCTTAGGCATATTTTTGGCTTTCGGCCTTCTTGCTTTTGTTTTCGCCTTTATGAAGCACTTTGAAGCCAACGGAAACAGCTTCAAAATTCCCGAAGTCCTGAATAAAAAGGATAAAAAAGATAAAAAATCAAAGGAAGTACATAAGTACGAAAAATATTCCCTTATACTTGCACTCTGTATATTCCTGTGGGCTTTTTTTGCAGCCTTTAACGGTATGACAATTCTCACTCTTACGCTTATGCCCGTTGGCGCAGGTCTTGTTTTTGCGGTTCTGTTTGATTTTAAGCATAAAATTATATCTAAGGAAAATCTGTCTGTTTGCTGTAGTGTAGGGCTTATTGCTGCGGCTACGGTTATAGGGCTTGTTATTTTGAAATTTGTTTCCGAGGGCATAGGGGCAGGCTACAGCAGCGCTTACTCAAATATTGTCGACAAAGAAGAGTGGAGTGCGAATTTGCTTAAATTTATTTACCAGTGGTCTTCTTTAATGGGGGCGGACTATGAAACCGGTCAGGCTATTACAAAAGGGGCAAACATAATTGCGGCTGTTAAGCTTGCCGGAGGGTTTATACTGTTTTTAACTCCCGCTGCCGCCCTGTTTATGCTTCCCAAATTAAACAGAAACGAGAGAATTTTTATATTTTTCCACTGGATTATGTCTGCTTTTGTGCTTTACGGCTATATTTTCGGAAGCCTTTCCTCCGTAAACTGGCGTCTTTCCCCTATTGTCTGTTCCTCGGTAATTTCAAGTATGATTGTCTGGAGAGCAGTATGGGTGGGCTTAAATATCAAAAGAGGGGCGGTTCTGCTTGCTTCCCTTGTTGCGGCAAGTGCAGCCGTAACTGCGGTTCAAATTTGGTCTATGCCTGCGGATTACGGAAGAGACAACAATCTCCATCTTGCGGCGGAGCTTTTGGAGAACAACGGTCTTGACTACGGCTATGCCACATACTGGAATGCAAATGTACTTACGCTTATATCAAACGGGAAAGTTAAATCAAGAGATATTGTAATAACGGAAGATGAGCCCGAAAAGGGCTGGCTTAACAGTGACAGCTTGTGGTATGAAGATCAGCCCGGAAGAGATACTTATTTTGTTCTCCTTACGGAAAGCGAATATGACGACCTGTCGGAAAGGGAGGCTGACCTGCTTTATAACACAAGAGAGGTTATACAGGAAAGCGGCTGGGTTGTTCTTGTTAAAGACGAAAACATATTTTAATAAAATATCAGCCGGCAAGGTTAAAGCTTCGTCGGCTGATTTTTTGTGAAAACGAAAATTTTAATTTATTAAAAATCCTCATCGGGAGACAGTCTTTTCTCTATTTCCCATACTATTTTTCTTATGGATTTTCTGTTGCAGTTTATAACCGTATCCGCATATTTTTTATAGAGCGGAAGTCTTTCGTTGTATAAATCCAAAAGGGTTTGGCCCTCTTTAATTGCAACTCCCCTTTTGTTTAAATCCCCCAAACGTGTTTTAAGACTGTTATAGCTTAGGTGAAGAAAAACTATTCTGCCTATTTTTTTAAATGCTCCATTGCCTCGCTGCCGTATACGGCGCTTCCGCCTGTGGCTATAACGGTTCTGTCGCAGTCTATTGTGCAGTTTACTCTGTTTTCCGTTTCTATAAAGCCCTCTATGCCCTTTTCCTCTATAATTCGGTGGAGAAGCTTTTTTTCGCTTTTCTGAATCAAAAGGTCTCCGTCTGTAAAATCATAGCCCAGTCTTTTGGCTAAAACAACGCCTATGGTACTCTTGCCTGAACCGGGCATACCTATAAGAATAATGTTATCCGTAACACCGCCCCCTTTTTTTAAACATTATACTCCGAAGCCAAAGTAAAATCAAGAAAAAAGATACATACATTTAACTAAAATAAACCTTTATTTATTATCTGATTTATGATACAATAATAGAGAAAAATAAACCGGGAGGACTTTTTGCGTGGGGTTAAATATGGAAAATTATTATGTTGTACTTTTATTTATAATATATTCATTTCTGGGCTGGGTTTTGGAGGTGGGCTACAGTGCCGTAAAAAGGGGAAAGCTTATAAACCGGGGCTTTTTAAACGGGTCATGGTGTCCTATTTACGGCTTCGGAGCCATTATAATATTATATCTTCTTACACCTCTTGAGGATAATATCCTGCTTTTGTTTATCGGCTCTGTTTTATCGGCCTCTTTGTTGGAATTTTTGACAGGCTTTGTCCTCCAAAAAATTTACAATACAAGATGGTGGGACTATACCGACAGACCCTTTAACATAAAGGGCTATGTCTGTCTTGAGTGCAGCCTTTTCTGGGGTCTTGCCGGGGTTTTGCTTATAAAGGTTTTAAATCCCCTTATAGAAGCCCCCATAAGGCTTATTCCCCTTTGGCTTGGGCTTATAATTACAGTGGTTTTAACCGCCGTATTTATATTCGACTGTATAATGACAGTTCTTGCAATGAACAATCTCTGCTCAAGGCTTGAAAGGCTTGACAAAATGGCCGCAGAAATACGCTCTGTTTCCGATGAGCTAAGTGTTTCAGTCTATGAAAAGGCAACAGACCTTAAAGAGCTTAAGGATATAAGCGATGTTAAACTCAAGACGCTTAAGGATACAAATGAGGCTAAGCTTAAGGAGCTTAAGGAAGCAAACGAAGCAAAGCTTAAAAATATTAAGCTTAGTGCAGAGGAAAGTGAAGCCCGTCTTAAGGAGCTTAGGGAAAAATATAAAAAGCTTCTTAATGAAAACAAATTCAGCGGAAAGCGTCTTTTGACGGCCTTTCCCAACCTAAAAAACGAAAAGCGCCGGTCACAGTTAGAAAAACTATTAAAACGAGGTGAATAAAATGTATGACACAAGCGATATTGAAAGCTTTAACACCTACAACAACAGATATTTAAGGCTCCTTGCGGAGAAATATCCCACAATTCAGGACGTATGCACCGAAATAATAAACTGTGAGGCTCTTTTGAACCTGCCTAAGGGTACGGAACACTTTATGTCGGACCTTCACGGCGAATATGAGGCCTTTTTCCACATTTTAAACAACTGCTCCGGGGTTATAAAGGAAAAGGTGGAGCTGCTTTTTTCCGACAGCTTAAGCAGCGAGGAAATTTCCAATTTATGCACACTTATTTACTACCCTGCGGACAAAATCAAGCTTATCAAAAAAACAGGCAGGGCTACCCCCGACTGGTATGTCTTTACCTTAAGACATCTTATAGAGCTTGCTAAGTATCTTTCTTCAAAATATACAAGGGCAAAGGTCAGGAGCGCTATGCCCGAGCCTTATGTAAATATTATGGACGAGCTTCTTCATGCCCAGCCCGATGAGGACAACAACCAGGTCCGCTATCACAACAAAATAATAGAAACCCTTATACGCCTTAACAACGGCGATGACTTTATAGAGGCTCTTGCGGCACTTATAAAAAAGCTTTCCGTAGACAGGCTCCACATTGTAGGGGATATTTTCGACAGAGGGGCAAGACCCGACTCTATTATGGATATGCTTATGGACTATCACTCAATCGACATAGAATGGGGCAACCACGATATTCTGTGGATGGGGGCGGCGGCAGGCAGCGAGGCCTGTGTAGCCACTGTTGTAAGAAACAGCATTTCCTATAACAATATGGACGTTTTGGAGAAGGGCTACGGCATAAGCCTCCGTCCTCTTACTATTTTTGCGGAGCATACCTATCCCGAATATGAAAACCTTGTTGAAGCCTCCAGAACGGCAATTTCAATAATACTCTTTAAGCTTGAGGGACATATTATAAACCGTCACCCGGACTACGGCCTTGACAAAAGGATACTTATAAGCAAAATAAACCACAAAAACAAAACCGTTGAAATAGACGGCAAAGACTATGAGCTTAACAATATTCCCCTGACAACAATAGACCCCGATAATCCTCTTGAGCTTACTCCGGAGGAGCGGGAGGTTATAGACGGCCTTGTTTCCGCCTTTAAGGAAAGCGAAAGGCTTCACAGGCACATACGCTTCCTCTATGACAAGGGCAGTATTTACAAGGTTTACAACGGAAACCTTCTCTATCACGGCTGTATACCCCTTGACGACGACGGAAACTTTAACAGGGTGGCCTTTGACGGCAAGACCTACTGGGGCAAATATTATATGGACTATGCCGACCACACCGCCAGACAGGCCTATGTAAAGGGGGAACGCTCCGCTCTTGACTTTATGTGGTATCTTTGGACGGGGAACAAATCTCCTCTCTGCGGCAGAATCATAAAAACTTTCGAGAGAATGATGGTTAAAGACACATCGACATGGGAAGAGCCTCAGGACAACTACTACACACACTATAACAACGAGGCGGTTTGCAGTATGATTTTAAGGGAGTTCGGGCTTTTTGAAGCCTCCTCCCATATTATAAACGGCCACACTCCCGTAAAGGTAATTAAGGGCCAAAGCCCCATTAAAGGAAACGGCAAGCTTATTATAATAGACGGAGGCTTCTGCCGGGCTTATCAGAAAACAACGGGCATAGCCGGCTATACCCTTATTTTCAACTCCCACGGAATCCGCCTTATGTCTCACCACCCCTTTAAGAGCCGCCGTTCGGCCATAATCGAAAACAAGGACATACTCTCTGTTTCCGAAAGAATAGAAACAATAAACCACAGAGTTATGGTAAGCGATATAGATTCGGGAAAGAAAATACGCCGCACAATATCAGACCTGACGGAGCTGCTTGCGGCCTACCGCTCCGGAGCTATAGTTCCCAAATTTGTATAACAGATATAAAAATACTGCCATTCTTACATAGTATTTTTATTGCCGTCTGATTTTTTGAAAGGAAGTGTTAATTATGTTTAAAAAAATTACGGCCTTTGCTTTAACGCTTGCCCTGTTATTGAATTTTTCCGCCGTGCAGGTTTTTTCGGCAAATGAATATGCGGAAACAAAACTGTTGGAGAGAGCGGAAATTATTAACGGTGTTACACGTCACGACTGCCTCATCGGAGTAATAAAAGCGGCCGGGCTTCAGGCGGACGGGTATTTTTCAAGCAACTATATTACAATAGAAAAAATATTTTTCGACGACCCGTCCTATGACAGAGAATATCTTTATTTTGCCGAAATAACAGGTGTTATTATCGGTGAAGAAAATGAAAACGCACCGACTTGGCTTAATTGCCGTCCCAATGACACGGCAACGGTAAAGGAATGTGTAGGGTTTATGATGAGAGTTGTCGATTCGGAGGCGGAGGGCAAAACAGACGATGAGCTTTACGAAAGAGCAAAGCTGCAGGGGCTTGTCAAATTTGAGGACAGCTTTTATTTTGACCCTGAGGAGGATTTAAGCTATGATAAATATTATACCTTAATATGCAGAATGTTAAATGAAAAACGTTATTTATATTTTGCATTTAACGATAATATGGATCCTCTTGCATGGGTCAACAGCTATTACAAAGATTTTGTAAAATACGATGAAAACGGAGAAATGACATATATTGAATACCTGTCTCCTTACTGCGAAATCGAAGAAAGCTCAGATGAGGAAACCGCTCTGAATAAGGTAATTAAAAAGCTTAATATCATAAATGTTTCAAAGCTTAACTGTCTTACGGCAGTCACCAAAACAGCAGGTATGAGGGTTGAGGGGCTTTTTGAAGGTTCCGATACATGTGCTTCAATTATGGAAAAAACAGGCTTAAGCGAGGAATGGGTAAAGTATGTAAAAGACTACGGTTTTCAGACTTGGAATACGCCCGATTACGGTATTGAAACAACAATATTTTCTATGATATACGGCTTGCTGCCCGATGACGAACCCGAAAAGGAAAAAACTTATCACGATTATACATATGAACACAGCATTTTGTTTTCCGAAAGGGCTTCCGTCAAAGACTGCGTATCCTATATTTTATGGTTCCTTACCGATATGCCCGAAGATATAACTTCGGAGGAAATGTATGCTCTTGCCGTGGAAACAGGGCTTGTTGAAGAAGCCGACAATGTATATGAGGATTGGGAAAACCGTATAGATTACAATTATTTTCTGACTCTGCTTCACAGAATGCTTAACACCGAAAGATATATCTATTTTGAAGAAGAAACGGAGGACAGCCGGTTTGACGCAAAAAGATATGACGAAGCCGGAGAAATGACCTATTATGACTGTTTAACTGAAATCTGCGGTTAAACTGTATAAGCGATGGTTAAGTCAAAAAAAATATGCAAATTTATGATTTTTATTGACTTAACCGCAAATTATTATTGCAAAGCGAAAAATTTATGTATAAATATATTTGCGGTTATTATCTGAGTAATTATTTTTTATGATTTAGGTGCTTGACAGAAAGGGAGAAATTATGTATAATTTGTTGTAGTAAAAAATAAAAGGCTGAGATGACGAGAGTACCTTGCTTTTAAGGACAAAAGAGATGAAGCGCCGACGGGCTGAAAGTGCTTCTTGCCCCTTTTGCTTGGGAAGTTCACGTCGGAGCCTGTTCCCCGAAAGGTCTGTGCTTATTAGGAGAACACGGACGGTTCCCGTTAAAAACCCTTAAAGTGCAGGCTGTGCCTGAATTTGGGTGGTACCGCGATCAGACTTCGTCCCTTGGTGTGACGAGTCTTTTTATTTTGAAAATATATAAGAAAGGAATGTTATTATGAGAGACAAATTGTTGGAGGTAAGAGAAAAGGCTCTTAAAAATCTTTCAGATGTTTCCGATTTAAACCAGCTTGACGACATAAGAATCAGGCTTTTGGGAAAAAAGGGCGAGCTTACCTCTCTTATGAAGGGTATGGGAAAGCTTTCAAAGGAAGAAAGGCCGGCTATGGGTCAGCTTGCCAACGAGGTAAGAACGGCCATTGAGAAAGAGATGGAAAAGTCAAAGACCCGTCTTGAACAGCAGGCTCTTGCCTACAAGCTGAAAAAAGAAAAAATCGATGTAACTATGCCGGGAAAGGCTTCGAGAATAGGCCACAGGCACCCCATGAACATAGTTATAGAGGACATTAAAAATATATTTATAGGTATGGGCTATGAAATAGCGGAAGGTCCTGAGGTTGAGGACGCCTATTATAACTTTACCGCCCTTAACATTCCTCCGGGACACACCGCAAGAGATGAACAGGATACTTTCTACGTTGACGGCGAGGGAGATTTGCTCTTGAGAACACAGACCTCCCCCATTCAGGTCAGAGTTATGGAAAACAAAAAGCCCCCTATCAGAATTATCGCCCCCGGCCGTGTTTATCGTTCCGACGAGGTTGACGCTACCCACTCCCCTATTTTCCATCAGCTTGAGGGTCTTGTTATAGACAAGGGCATAACGATGGGCGACCTTAAGGGAGCTTTGGAGGTTTTCGCAAAACAGCTTTTCGGCGAGGACACAAAGGTACGTTTTCGCCCCCATCACTTCCCCTTTACGGAGCCTTCGGCGGAAATGGACGCCACCTGCTTCGGCTGCGGCGGAAAGGGCTGCCGAATTTGTAAGGACAGCGGCTGGATAGAGATGTTGGGCTGCGGTATGGTACACCCTAAGGTTTTGGAGATGTCAGGCATAGACTCAAGCGTTTACTCCGGCTTTGCTTTCGGAATGGGCTTAGAGCGTGTTGCCATGCAGAGATACGGCATAAACGACTTAAGACTGTTGTTTGAGAATGACGCAAAGTTTTTAAAGCAGTTCTGATTTGGAGGGATATATAAATGGATTTACCGATCAAATGGTTAAAGGAATATGTGGATTTGGACTGTGACATAAACACATTTATGGACACAATGACAATGGCAGGCCAAAAGGTTGAGGGTCTTGCCGACAACGTATGCAACAGAGCAAAGGCTATTGACAGGGTTGTCGTGGGAAAAATAGAGAAAATAGAGAAACATCCCGATGCCGACAAGCTTGTGGTTTGTCAGGTTAATGTGGGAAAGGAAGAAAACATACAGATTGTAACAGGCGCCCCCAATGTTTTCGAGGGAGCCTATGTGCCCGTTGCCCTTGACGGCTCTACTCTCGCAAACGATGTAAAAATCAAAAAGGGCAAGCTGAGGGGTGTTGTTTCAATGGGTATGATGTGTTCCGTTGAAGAGCTGGGCTTTACAACCCATGACTTCCCCGACGCCCCCGAAAACGGCATATATATTTTCAGCGGCGAGCCTGAGTTGGGTGCCGATGTTAAAGAGATTATGGAGCTTACGGACGATGTTATAGAATTTGAAATTACAAACAACCGACCCGACTGCTACAGCATTTTAGGCCTTGCAAGAGAAGCTGCGGCGGCTTTTGACAAGCCCTTTAAATACCCCGAAATTACTGTAAAGGCCGAGGCCGAGGGACAGTCCTCCGATTTTGTTTCCGTTGAGATTAAAAACCCGGAGCTTTGCCCCAGATATATAGGCAGGGTGGTTAAAAACGTTAAGGTTGAATCCTCGCCCCTTTGGCTTCGCCACAGACTTACATCGGCAGGAGTAAGACCCATTAACAACATCGTTGACATTACAAACTATGTTATGCTTGAAATGGGTCAGCCTATGCACGCATTCGACATTGACACAATCGACGACGCAAGAATTATAATAAGAAACGCCGAGGACGGAGAGCAGTTTACCACCCTTGACGGCCAGAAAAGAGTTTTGGACTCATCTATGCTTGTAATTTCCGACCCCAACAAGGCTGTAGCCATAGCAGGTGTAATGGGCGGTGAAAATTCCAAGGTTTCCCCCGACGCCGGGGCTATTCTCTTTGAGTCCGCTAACTTTAACGGCCCCAACATAAGAATTACGGCCAAAAAATTAGGTATGAGAACAGACGCCTCCGCCAAATATGAAAAGGGTCTTGACCCCAACACGGCCTATGACGCAGTAAACAGGGCTGTTCAGCTTGTAGAGCTTTTAGGCTGCGGAGAAGTTGTTCCCGGTATGGTTGACTGCTACCCCAACAAGAGAGAAAGTTGGGAAGTCCCCTACTCCGCCGAAAGCATAAACAAGCTCATAGGCTTTAATTTATCCGATAAGGAAATGATAGACATTTTCAAACGTATAGAGGTTGAAGCAGACGGAAAGACGGCCAAAATCCCCACTTTCAGACCCGACCTTGAAGCAGAGGCCGACCTTGCGGAGGAAATTGCACGTTTCTACGGCTACGACAAAATAGAAACAACCCTTGCGGCAGGAACCCCCACCTGCGGCAAAAAGAGCCGTTCACAGCTTATTGAGGATAAAATTGCGGAAACTATGGTAGCCGCAGGCTTCTCGGAAGCTATGACTTTCTCCTTTGAAAACCCTAAGGTTTTCGACAAGCTGTCAATAGATGAGGACAGCCCCCTGAGAAAGACCGTAAGAATAACAAACCCTTTAGGGGAGGATTTCAGCATTATGCGTACCCAGACCGTGAATGCTATGCTTAACAGTCTTTCCACAAACTATAACAGAAGAAACGGCTCCTGTTATCTTTTTGAAACGGGCAGGGTCTATATTCCCGAGGAAACTCCCCTTAAGAAGCTTCCCGAAGAAATACCTATGCTTACAATAGGTATGTACGGCAAAGACTGCGACTTTTATTTCTTAAAGGGCGTTGTGGAGGAGCTGACGGACGTTTTGGGCTTTAAGTCAAAATCTTATTATTTGCCTAAATCGGATATACCCTATATGCACCCCGGCAGGTTAGCCGAAGTATTTGTTAAAAACGAGAGCATAGGCTATTTGGGAGAGGTTCACCCTCTGACGCTTAAAAACTATTCAATAGGAACAAAGGCCTGCATCGCCGTTATAAATATGGCTAAATTAATAGAATATGCCACCTTTGAACACACCTTTAAGCCCCTGCCCAAATATCCGGCGGTTGAAAGAGATATAGCTATGCTTGTTGACGACGAGGTTACCGTTAAGGAAATAGAGGACATTATAAAGAGCAAGGGCGGAAAATACCTTGACAGCGTTAAGCTCTTTGACGTTTACAAGGGTATGCAGATTGAAAAGGGCAAAAAATCCGTAGCCTACAGCATAAAATTCAGAGCCTCCGACAGAACCTTAACAGACGAGGAAACAGCTAAGCCTCTTAATAAGATTTTTAAAGAACTTAAGGATAAATTAGGCGCAGAGCCGAGAGATAAATAATTATAAAGAGGCAGCTTAAGAAAGGCAATGAGAAGGTATGATTAAGAAATTATCAGCAATATTTTTAGCCGCCGCTCTCTGTTTAATAGGCATAAATTTCCTCTATGCCGATGAGGGGGAAACGGCGGCAGCCGACAAGGCCGTTAAGATGGACATAAGGGGCTACGGCGAAGCAGGAGAAACCCTTTATGAAATAACGGGCTATCAGGTAAATGAGCGTCTGTGTCTTGCCCCTCAGGACTTAAGCTACATTTTAAAGGACATAGATTACAGGTTTGCTTTAGGCTCCGACTTCGGAAATAATTCGGCCTGGGCTAAAACTTCGGGAGAATATACGGGAAACGAGCCGGCTCTTAAAACAGGAGACACAAACCCCGAATACGCAGCTTTTACACTGAGCTTTGCCGTAGACGGAGCAATCTTTGAGGTTCCCTCCTACAGAATAGACGGGGCGGTTTATTCAGAAATAAGGTCTTTAGGCGAAGCCTTAGGCTTTGAGCTTATTTGGAACGGCGAAGAAAAGAGTATTTCTCTTACAACTCTGCAAGAGGACAGTAAAGCAGTTGACGGTGAAAAGGTTGACAATGAAACAGCTGACGGCGAAGAGCTTGAGAACGATGAAGCAGACGGGGCTGTTGTGTTGGCTGTGATTTATGCTTCAAAGGCGGCTTTCTCAGTCAGCGGAAAACCGGTTTGCTTTACATTCGACGACGGCCCCACCCCCGAAAACACAGACAGGCTTCTTGCGGCTTTGACAGCCGTAGGCGGCCATGGAACATTTTTTGTCGTAGGCGAAAGAGTTGTGGAATATCCGGAGCTTATAAGCCATATTGTAAATCAGGGCAGTCAGGTTGGAAACCACAGCTACAGCCATGCAACCTTAACCGCTTTGGGAACGGCAGGAGTACAGTCCCAAATTTTCAGAACCTCCAACGCCGTTTACGACGCCGCAGGAATCTACCCCTACATAGGCAGAGCCCCCGGCGGCTCCATAAACTCCACGGTTAAAAATGCCGTAAACATAGCTTGGTTTAACTGGAATTTAGACACAAACGACTGAAGATACAGAGATACAAACTATATATAACTATGTATTAAACAACATACAGGAGGGCGATGTTATACTTATGCACGACCTCTATAAAACAACGGTCGCCGCTGTTGAAGCACTTCTTCCCGTTCTCAAGGAAATGGGCTACAGCTTCGTTACAATAGACGAAATGGCGGAGCTCAAGGGCGGCTATGAAAATATCCCCGGCTATGTAGACATAAATTAAATCGAGTAGGAGGCTGCTCATTAATTGAACAGCCGACATCTCACACTACCGTGTATCAGACTGTCTAACAATTATCGTATATAATACTTGCAATATATACCGATTTATACCATAATAATCACACAAGATAATGAATGTTAATGGAGGATTATTATGGCATATATTACAGGAGAAGACAATTTGCATAATTGCAGTTTATGCCGTAAATACATATCTTTCGTCTGTTTTCGGGGTTTTGAAGTATGTGGGCGGCTTATATGTTGGTTATCTTGCTCTTCATACGATTTTAAGCAAGCCTTTAAACGAAACGGAAAATAAAGCTCCCGCTTTCGGAACAGGCTTGTCATTGCAGCTTTTAAATGTTAAAATATATCTATACGTTATAACCCTTATGTCGGCTTACCTTATTCCCTATTTGGCTTCGTTTCCGAAAATTATGCTTTCGGGGATAGGCATTGCCGGGCTTGGGTGTATTGCCAACATAACGTGGTCAGTCTGCGGTGACAAAATGCAGAACATTTTCAAAAAATATTACAGACAGATAAATTTGGTATTGGGAATTTTTCTGCTATACTGTGCCGTTAAAATTTTGATAGGCTGAAAATCGTGAGGATATGATGAGAATATGTATAAACCGAAGCTTGAAAAGGAAATCCGCTGTCCCCTTGAATACAGTATGGATGTGTTCGGCGGAAAGCGGAAGCCCCGAATAATTTGTGTTTTGGCGGACGAAAGCCCTATTCGCTGCGGAAAGCTGAGAGAAGAAACCGTAAACATAACCGATTATGTTTTAACCTACACATTAAAGGAGCTTACCGAGGACGGGCTTGTGGAAAGAACTCAGTACAATGAAATTCCTCCCCGGGTGGAATATTCTCTGACGGAAAAGGGCTATTCCGTTCTGCCGGTTTTGCAGGCAATTTGCAGCTGGGCGGGAGCATATCACAAGGAAGAAAAGGACTACCCTCTTTTGAAATGTCAAAAATGCGATTACAGAAAATAAAAAGGAAATCGGCTCTTACCAAAGCGTCAGGGCTGATTTCCTCTTTTATTACGGCAGAATATCCTTATTTTCTTTCAAATACTTTATGAAATATTTGCTTGCAATAGGCAGACTGTCTTTGTCTTTATAGGCTATGCCGAGAGTTCTGTACACAGGCGGGTCGGTGGGCAGACACTTTATGTTAAAGCTGATTCTGCGGAGAACAAGCTCCGCAAGCATACTTACCCCAAGACCGGCTTCAACCATTGTCATTATGGCGTAGTCATCGTGAATTGTATATTTTATATCGGGCTTAAGACCGACGCTTTTAAAGGCTTCAAGGGGTTCGCTGTATCGTCCCTCTTCAAGAAGTATAAACGGTTCTTTTGTAAGCTCCTCCAAAGGTACTCTTTCCCTTTCGGCAAGCCTGTGGTTTTCCGGCAGAACCGCCAGCATTTCGCCGTTTTTAATAGGTATTACGTTTAAGTCAGCGGCGGCATGGGGAGTTATAAAGCCGAAGTCAATAGCTCCCGTTCTTATCCATTCGGGAATAAGTGTGTAATCCCCTTGATGAAAAAGAAACTGCACATTGGGATATTTCTTCTGAAAGCCCTTTATAAGCGTAGGCATCCAGTGACAGGTAATGCTTGAAATCGTTCCCACTCTTATAATTCCCGTTTCAAGCCCCTTAATCTCGTTAGCCTTTTCGAGTATGGAACGGTAGCCTATAATTCCTCTTTCAATAAACGGATATAACTCCGTACCCTCCAAGGTCAGCTTAACTCCCGCTCTTGAGCGTGTAAGCAGCTTTATGCCAAGCTCGTTTTCAAGTGAAGCTATCATTTGACTGACGGAGGACTGAGTATAGCCTAAAATCTCTGCCGCTTTTGTAAAGCTGCCCTGTTCTATTGTTTTCTGTAAAGCAATAAATCTGTTCATAAATTCAGTTCACCCCTATCCGAAATTAAAATTACAATTCGTAATAATACTATTAGATTTATTCGTTTTACCTATTATAATATACGGTGTATAATAAGTCCATAGAAAAAATAGAAAAATAAAAGGAGGGCTGAATATGAAGCAATATATAATTGATGCCTTTACGGACAAGGTTTTTAAGGGAAATCCGGCGGCGGTTTGCATAACAGAAGAACCGTTGTCCGATGAAAAAATGATGAATATTACGGCTGAAAACAATCTTTCCGAAACAGCCTTTGCAGTCAAAAAGAGCGATAAGTACAGCTTAAGGTGGTTCACTCCCGGCGGTGAAATCGACCTCTGCGGTCATGCAACACTGGC
This sequence comes from Clostridiales bacterium, assembly GCA_021201395.1. GTDB lineage: Bacteria > Bacillota > Clostridia > Lachnospirales > CAG-274 > JAJQCI01. The sequence continues at coordinate 21,494 of JAJQFB010000051.1, forward strand.
TTGTGCTTATGTTATTCTCAACTTTACTAAAAAGGGAAAAAACGGTGTTATTTTCGACACTTTAAGCGGTGATTTGACTGTTTCAAAGCAAGGCGATATTTATGAAATGGATTTTCCCGCATATAATTTAAAGCCTTATAATATAACAAAAGAAATAGCCGAAGCAATAGGCATTAAGCCCCAAGAGGTCTATATTAGCAGAGATTTGCTCTGCGTACTGAAAAACGAAGATGAAGTCAGAAAGGTTGTTCCCGATTTGGAAAAGATAAAGGGACTTGACGGTCTGCTTCTCCATATTACCGCAGAGGGCAGCGGCTGTGACTGTGTTTCCCGAAGCTTTGCTCCCAAATGCAGTGTTGCGGAAGACTCCGTCTGCGGCTCCGGTCACTGCCACATTATACCCTATTGGGCAAACCGCCTTAAAAAGAATACTCTTACGGCTTATCAGGCTTCAAAGCGGGGCGGAACTCTCTATTGCCGTTTAGAGGGAGGCAGAGTAAAATTAGGCGGAAAAGCGGTTATATACTCGATTTCCGAGCTGTTTGTTTAAGGAGATGATTTTATGACTTGTGAAGATTTTAAGAGCAGCCTTTTAACCGAAGCCTATAATGCCGAAAGCTTTAATGATGCGGCACACAAAACCGCCAACTTGATTTATGATAACTTAAAGAAAACACAAACAGAGGATAAGCCTAAAACAATAGACTATCTGATCCCTGAAGAACAATACCGTTTTTGGAAAAAAGAATTTAACTCTAAGGAAGCGATGATTAATTCGCCGAAGCAGATTTGCCGCTGATTTTTTCGAGTGTGAGGAAAGCATTTGAGGGCATAGTCGGAGCCTATGTTGAAAATGCGTGACGAAACAATCGGGAAAATCGGCGGTGAAGATGCGAAGAGCTAATTAATCAGCGGTTCCCTAAAGAAAAAACAGATTTTATTTCGCTTGCCGAGAAATTTATTTCTCATTCAATAAATTTTCACAGCAAGGGCTATATGGGGCATCAAGTTGCGGTAACTCTTCCGATTACCGCCTTGACCTCAGCCTTAACAGCCTATATGAACAACTGTACCACAGTCTACGAGCTGGGAATGGCAGGAAACGCAATGGAAAAGGTTATTATAGAACATCTTGCGGAAAAATACGGCTATCAAAAAGGCTCTGCCGGCTTTATAACCTCCGGCGGCTCTATGGGAAACCTTACCGCTCTTATAACCGCCCGAACCTCATCGGGGGTCGGCGAAGATGATTTCGGCAGACTTGCGGTTATTGTTTCCGAAGAAGCCCATTACAGTGTTGAGCGTGCCGCAAAAATTATGGGGATTAAAAGCGAAAATATAATAAAAATTCCCGTTAATAAGGACTTTTCAATGAAAACCGAATTGTTGGAAGTTGCTTTTCAAAAAGCGGAAAAAGAGGGTAAAATCGTTTTCTGTGTTGTGGGCTGTGCCTGCACAACCTCAGTGGGAGCCTTTGATGATTTTAATGCCATTGCCGATTTTGCGGAAAAGCACAAAATTTGGTTTCACATTGACGGTGCCCACGGCGGTGCCGCAATATTTTCAGACAAGTATAAATACCTGCTGAAAGGTGCGGAAAGGTCGGACTCTCTGATTGTGGATTTCCATAAAATGATGATGGATCCGCCTCTGTCAACTGCCCTTATATACAACTGCCGAAACAGACACATGAACGAGTTTTCCCCCAAAGCAAACTATCTCTGGCAGGATCAGCTTTCAAACGAATGGTATAATTCCGCAAAGCACACCTTAGAGTGTACAAAGCCCGTTTCGGTATTCCATACATATACAATTATGAGACTTTACGGAGATGAAATATATAAGCAAAATGTTGACAGACTTTTCGACTTGGGTAAACACTTTGCGGAAATGATAAAGGCTCAAAATAATATGGAAACAGCCTTAGAACCCAAAAGCAATATTGTCTGCTTCAGATATTTGCCGAAAGCTGGAAGTGCAGACATTATAAACAAGAAAATCGCAGATGAGCTTCTGCGTGACGGTTCGTTTTATGTTGTAAGCACAGCCGTAAAAGACAGCTTTTATCTGAGAGTTACCATTATGAACCCCTTAACAACCGCCGATAATCTTGCGGACTTGCTTACAAAAATAAAGGAAACAGCATACCGCATTGAAAATTTTTCAAACAAGAAAGGAGTCTGAAAAATGATACTTAAAAAAGAACAAGCAAAAAAAAGAACCCTCAAGGGAGTTTCCCTCGACAGCCTTGCGGTAGGCGAAAAATCAATAGTCTGCAAAATGAATTATGTTCTCGGAAATTTTGCCACAGAGCATAAGCACCCTCACGAGCAGAGCGGCTATGTAATTTCGGGAAAATACCGTATGACAGAAAACGGCGAAACCTGCATTCTTAACCCCGGCGACAGCTATGCCATTCCCGGAAACACTCCCCATTCTTTCGAGGTAATCGAAGCCGGAGAGGTCATAGATGTGTTTACTCCCATTCGTGAGGACTACCTTTAATACAAAGCAAGTAAAAGGGCTGACAGGCAAAATTTTTTCGCAGTCAGTCCTTTTATGGTGTATATTTTTAAAGGCAATTTTTACAGTTTACTGTAAAGAATAAGAGTAAGCGTTCAATAATCAGGCGTTAAAAAATCCTCTTGAGTATTAGGCAAGAGGATACATTTTATTTGCAGTATTCGGGGAGTGTGGGCGACCA
>JAJQFB010000070.1 GCA_021201395.1 Clostridiales bacterium
TTACTATTATTCTACCATTTTTGAGATGGCTTTGGCAGCCGCCGAATTATTAAGCACTTACGTTTATCTTTTATGTTTTGCGAAAGCTCCGTTTTATATTGAATTTAACAGATTAATATTTAAAGGGATTTTCCGTTTTATATAACATTCCGGCAGGCTGATTGAAGCCTATGTCGGCTATTCCCAAATATCCGAAAAGACTGTAGAGAGCCTTTCCGTGGTGGCCGAAAGCTACTGCACCGTGGTGGGGGAAGTTGTTTTCTATGAGGACATGGCGGTAGAAGCGCCCCATTTCCTTTATTGCGAAAACTCCTATTCCTCCGAAAGACTTTGCGGCAACAGGCAGAACCTCGCCGTCGGCTATGTAGGCACGAAGTTTGGTGTCTGAGGCAGACTGTAAGCGGAAGAAAGTGATGTCACCGGGGATAATATCGCCCTCAAGAGTTCCGTTTGTAACCTCAACGGGAAGGGTTCTTGCCATAATCATCTGGTTTTTCATTGTGTAGGAAACAAGCTTTGACGATGCCGTATTTCCGCAGTGGAAGCCCATAAACAGGTCTGTGTGTTTATAGTCAAATTTCCCCTTTATATTATTTTCAAACATATCATTGGGCACTGAATTGTTTATGTCCAAAAGCGTAACAGTGTCGCCGCTTACAAGCTGGCCTATATATTCGCTTAAGGCTCCGTAAATATCAACCTCACAGGAAACGGGTATGCCCTTGTCCGCAAGCCTTGAATTAACATAGCAGGGCACAAAGCCGAACTGTGTCTGGAATGCCGGCCAGCATTTTCCTGCGATGGTTACGAACTGTCTCGACTCCTTATGGGCTTCAACCCAGTCTAAAAGGGTCAGCTCATACTGTGCAAGCTTGGGAAGAATTTCGGGAATTTTGTTGCCCTCTTTAAGCTCCTCCGCCATTTCCTTTACAACGCCCTCAATTCGGGAATCCCCTGCGTGGTTATTGTAGCTTTCAAAAAGGTCAAGCTCCGAATTTTCCTGAATTTCAACGCCTAAATCATAAAGAGGCTTTATGGGAGCGTTGCAGGCAAGAAAATTTTCGGGGCGGGGGCCGAAGCTTATAATCTTAAGATTTTTAAGACCTATAACCGCCCTTGCAACGGGAATAAAATCACTTATCATATCGGCACATTCCTCCGCCGTTCCTACGGGATATTCGGGAATGTAGGCCTTTAAATTCCTCAGGCGGAGGTTGTAGGAAGCATTCAGCATACCGCAGTAGGCATCGCCCCTGCCCTGAACAAGGTCTTTGTCGCTTTCCTCTGCCGCTGCCGCATATATAACCGGGCCGTCAAAATATTTGCACAAGAGTGTTTCGGCGGTTTCAGGGCCGAAGTTGCCCAAATAGACAACCAAAGCATTGCAGTCTGCCGCCTTAATTTCCTTAAGAGCCTCCTGCATATGTATTTCCGTCATAACGCAGACGCTGCACTCATAAATTTCACCCAAATTCTTTCCGTATTTACTGTTATAAGCCTCTGTAAGAGCCTTTCTTCTGTTTACGGAAAGACTTAAGGGGAAACAGTCCCTGCTTACGGAAATCAAAGCAGGCTTTACAACCGGCACATTAATCATAATAACTCCTCCTCATATAATATTAATTGTTTTCCAACAATGCCATAGCCTCGTTTACCTCGTCCTCACAGGAACGCATAGCCAAAATTGTTTTCTCCATAAGCTCGCTTAGCTCCCAACCGAGCATCTCGGCTCCCCTTTTTATAACCACTCTGGAGCAGCCTGCCGCAAAGCCCTTGCTTTTAAACTTTTTCTTAAGGGACTTTACGTCCATATCCTTAGTGCTTTTTGAAGGACGCATTAAGGCCGAGGCCCAAATAAGCCCCGTAAGCTCGTCCGCAGCATAGAGAACTTTTTCCATTTGGTGTTCCGGCTTTATGTCAACGGTTATGCCGTAGCCGTGGGAACAGACAGCGTGTATAATATCCTCCCCGACGCCGCCCTCTCTCAGAAGCTTCGGAGCCTTAAGACAGTGTTCCTCGGGATAAAGCTCAAAATCGATGTCGTGAAGCAGACCCACAATCCCCCAGTATACCTCATCGGAGCCATACCCAAGCTCACGGGCATACCACTTCATAACTCCCTCTACACTTAAAGCGTGGCGGATATGAAAGGGGTCTTTATTATATTTTGTCAAAAGCTTAAAGGCCGCTTCCCTGCTTATGCAGTCCATAACATTCAACCTCCTTAAAAAACCGCTGATTAATCAGCTCTTTCTTATAATTATACTTTTATAAAATAAATAAGTCAAGATTTTAAACAAAATACTTCAAAGAAATATAGCTTTTTCGATTTTGTAAAATTACGTTAAAAAAATACCCTGAGCCTTATGGGCTTCAGGGTAGGGGTGGTTTTTATAAGTGCCCGGAACCGGACTTGAACCGGTACGGTATCGCTACCGCAGGATTTTAAGTCCTGTGCGTCTGCCAATTTCGCCATCCGGGCATAAAAAGTGGGAACAATAGGGCTCGAACCTATGACCTCCTGCTTGTAAGGCAGATGCTCTCCCAGCTGAGCTATGCTCCCAAATACAGCGACTCGGAAGGGGCTCGAACCCTCGACCTCCGGCGTGACAGGCCGGCGCTCTAACCAGCTGAGCTACCGAGCCGTATTTGTATACTTTTTATTATAAATAACAAACAAAATTATTATTTACTTTGGCTGTTCATTTCAGCGACAAGATATAGTATACAGCAAATTTCCGCCTTTGTCAATAGTTTTTTTCTTTTTTTGAAAAGATTTTGCCACGTAAATTCCCAAAGTAAATTCCACAGTGGAATTTGGTATGGAAGTTAGTCTGG
>JAJQFB010000118.1 GCA_021201395.1 Clostridiales bacterium
CACTAAATGGAAGAATTTGCTATTCATCTTGTTATGTTAACTAAATGACATTGATATGGGAAATAAAATAAAATGTGAAATATTTATGAAAATTCATTTTTTTCAAAAAACGCTGATTTTTGACCCCTAAAAAATCATTATAAAGTATATGAAAATATACAAAAAAATTTTTTGACAAGGAGGCGTTTTTTATGAAGAGATTATTTATTTTAACCCTGTTGTTTATGCTGACTTTTTCCCTATTTGCCTATGGAGAGGAAACAAAGGCAGGATTTATAGATGCGGAAGAGGCAACGGGAGAGCTTGTTCCCATCGAGGGGGCGGACGGCTGTTATATAAAGGCCGACACTTCCGGAGAAGCTGTTTACATAGTTGACAAAAACGGAAACTGTCTGACTGACTATGTCTTTAAATGTGCATATAACAGTACAGATTACGGAGACTATTTAAGGGTGAGATTCTTAAATACAGGCGATCTGTCCGGCTTCGGAGTAATGGACACCGGCTTTAATATCGTTATTTCTCCGAACAATTACCAGAGAATAAGTTCTACAACAGGTAATTGCCTTACAGGTGACAAATGCGACAGCAAAGGAAGCCTTGTCTCCGAGCGTTATAAGCTGAACTATACAAGTGCAGGCTATGTATTTAACGGTCTGCAGGAGGACACCTCAGACAACAGTTCCTACGGTGTATCGGAACTTGCAAAAGAGAGAGTTACTGCGGCTCGGGCAGCAGGCTTTCTTCCCGATACATTAAAAACAAGATATTTTCAATGGGGAACAACAAAATATGACTGGGCCTGTCTTACTTTAGAGGCTGTGCTTCTTAAGGCCGATACGGATTTATACTCATATATTACGGCTAATGATATTACCCTTGACTATGACAAATACATTGATGTTGTTTCTCCCAATGTTCTTCTTGCAGAGGAACTCGGCCTTATATACCCGACAGAGGGCAGATATTTTTATCCCGATGATGATATAACACGTCAGGAAGCGGCCTATACATTAAACCGTATGTGTGAGCTTTTTAATATTAAGACTACTCCCAAAAAGACCGTTTTCGATGATGACAGTGATATATCCGACTGGGCAAGGGAAGCCGTTTATAATGTAAGCGGAACCCGTATAGACAGCACATTTATACTGCCTCAAATAGGAACGAACAGCTTTATGCCCCAAGACACAGTCTATTATCTTGAAAGAGCCGTTATGGCCGTTTGGAGGCTTTACAGCTCCGGCAGCACAGATTTCAGCAGCTATACCTCAAAATTTAATATAACCGACATAGGCTGCGGCTTATATGCCTATGAAAACACAGAGGGAAAATGGGGCGTTTACGGCGATAATTTTACGGTTGATGCCTTTTATGAGCTGCCTTGTCCCGCAAACAGTTATTCTGCTTTTAACGGAACCTTTACCCTGATTTCAAAATATTTAAAATATTTGTATAATTCAAGTAGTCAGGTTACGGGAAACGACTTTGTTGTTTTTGACGGCAGCGGAGAAATTATAAAAAGTCTGGCATATACAATGAAAGACATTAAAGCTGATAAACCCTGCGGCCTTGAGTTTCACCACGTAACCTTGACTTCCGTTTCGGGCTCAAATCTTGTTTTTTGCGGATATACGGATTCCGATGAAAAGGAACATGCCTATTTTATAAAAAGACTTGTAAGCGAAAAAATAGCCGGCGAGGGCCTCGACAATATAAGTGTCTATGCCGATGTAGGCTTTAAGGCGGTGGAAAGCTCTACGGGAAAGGAGTGTATACTTAACCCCGACGGAAGCTTTAAGGAATATTATACCGAAGAAGAATAAATTAATACGGAGGGGCTGCTGCTGGATTGATATTTTCAATTTGTGCAGGCAGCCCCTGTAATTTCCTTTAATCGGCTTTTATGCAGTATTATTTAAAGCCTGAAATTATGTGCGTATTAACAAGTGCAAGGTAAAAAAACTTCCGAGCCGAAGTTAAACTATTGTTAAAAGAGGTGTTTGCCCCTGCGGCAAACGCAAAACCTTTTAAACAGCACAAACCGAGGGAGATGTCAAGGGTCCGTAGGACTTGCGAAGCCCTTGACATCTCCCTCGGTTTGTGCTACCCCACGGGTGCCTTTCGGCAGGGTATGCAGCACCTCCTCGCAGCTTAAAAACTGCCAAACCGAAAGTTTACGGGCAAAGCAATCGGAAAAATCGGCGGTGAAGCTGCGAAGAACCGATTAATCGGAGGTTCCTTAATATTCTTTTTACAAACCGTCTGTTTTGTGGTATAATTGTAATAACCAAACGTAAAAAGGAGGGAACCGAAATGACCCGTAAGGTTAAGATGACGGTATTAAAAAAAGAATGCTATACGGATTTGCAGGAACGGTATTTAGCCGACTGAATACATATTAAATATGAAAGGAATGAAGAGAAATGTCAAACTTTTTTTACGATGAAGCTTCACCTGTTATTGATTTGCCCGACGGAAAGACCCACCGCAAAATTTTGGCTCACAACGACAATGTTATGATTGTCAAGGTGATTTTTGACAAGGGCTCCGTGGGAGAGGTTCATACCCACCCTCACACTCAGGCCACCTACTGCCTTGAGGGGGAATTTGAATTTACAATAGGTGAAGAAAAGAAAACCATAAAGGAGGGGGATACGCTTGTTATGCCCTCCGACATAGCCCACGGCTGCCGTGTTTTAACGGAGAGCGGAATACTCTTAGACATATTCACGCCCGAAAGAAAGGATTTTCTTTAATTAAACATAACTTTTAAACATAACTTTAAACATAAAAGACCTGCCCGAAACATCTTTCGCCGGGGCAGGTCTTTTGTATCTATATACCTTTAAAAAATTTAATGATTTCTTCCGGGTTTTCGTCTTTCATAAGAGAGGACATAAGGCAGACCCCTCTTAAACCGCAGTCCTTGAGAAGCGGAGTTTTTTTGGGGGGATATGCCTCCTATGGCGTAAACGGGAATTTTTACGGCTTCCGAAATTTCTCTTATAAAGCCTGTCCCTTTGGGAGCAAGGCCTTTTTTGCAGTCCGTTTCAAAAATATGGCCGCCTATTATATAGTCAGCTCCTAAGCTTTCAGCGGTCATAGCTTCGCCGAGGCTGTGGACGGATACTCCCGTGTGGTTAAAAAATCCGTCTTTTTCGGTAAAAAGCCCCATAGGCAGATGAATATTTTTTATTCCCGATTTCTTTGCTATACCCGTTCTTGAATTTACAAAAAGCTTTTCGCCGCAGATTTCAAAGCATTTTTTTGCAAGGGCAAAATATTCTTCGGCCTCTAAATCCTTTTCCCTGAGTATTATTTTTTCCGCTCCGCCCTTATAAAGTCTTTCTATACGCTTAAAAAAGTCCTCCCGACAGAAGGTTCTGTTTGTAACAGCAATTACTTCCATATTGTATCCTTTTTACACTCTTACATAGTCTATATATACGGGCTGACAGCCGTGGTCGATTATTGCCTGATGAACCTCTTCCACGCTTCTGGGGTCGGATATGTCGAATTGTTCGTCGCCTTTTTCTTCTTCAACGTGTCCCCCGACGCCTACGCTGACTCCGGCGGAAATTTTCGTTGCACAGAGACCTATTACGTTATCTCTGAAGCCTGCCCTCTCTCTTGTGGAAATTGTAATTCCGGCAAAGGGCATAAACAGCCTGTAGGCCGTCATAACCTGGAGAAGCTGGGGTTCGTGAACATCGTTGGGGTTTACTGTGTTATCGTTTATAATGGGGCGGAGCCTAGGGGGAGAAAAGGATATTTCGGCGTGGGGGTATTTCTTTTGGAGGAAATAAGCGTGCAAACCCGTAGCTAAGGCGTCCCGTCTGAAATCATCAAGACCTAAAAGTGCGGCAAATGAAACAAGGCGCATACCCCCCATAATCGCCCTTTCCTGGGCGTTAAAACGGTAGGGGAAGATTCTCTTGTGGCCTCTTAAGTGCAGGGTTTCATATTTGTCCGTGTTGTAGGTTTCCTGATAGACACAGACATAGTCCGCTCCGCACTCGTGTATGTATTTGTATTCGTCTACATTTAGGGGATAGACTTCAAGACCCACAAGCTTAAAATATTTGGCGGCGGTTTTAACGGCCTCTCCTATATATTCAACGCTTGACATGCGCCTTGATTCTCCCGTCAGAATAAGTATATCCTGCAAGCCTGATTTTGCAATGGCCTTAAGCTCCGCCTCTATTTCCTCCTGTGTAAGCTTTGCCCTTTTAATTTTATTGTAGCAGTTAAAGCCGCAGTAAACACAGTGGTTTTCGCAGTAGTTGGCTATGTAAAGGGGAGTAAACATAGTTACGGCGTTGCCGAAGCGCTGTTTTGTTACGTGCTTTGCTTTAGCCGCCATTTCTTCGAGAAAGGGGAAAGCGGCAGGGGAAAGCAGAGCTTTATAGTCCTCAATGTCCAAATTATCCTTAGAAAGGGCTCTTTTCACGTCAGCCGTCCCGTATTTGTCATAGTCATATTCTTCTCTGTATTTAAGCACCTTGTCCATAATTTCGTGGGAGGTTATGTCTTTGCCGTCCATACCCTCTACATACTCCATATGGCTGTAGGTTCTGTCAATCTTAATCATATTTTGAGCCCCCCTTAGTCCCTTAAAAAGCCTGTGAGAGGGCTTGAGGCCTCTCCCTTGTAGTCTAAAACCCTGCCTAAACCTGCAAGATAAGCAAGACGGCCGACCTCTATGGCAAGACGGAAAGCAGTTGCCATTTTCCCCACGTCTGCGGCGGTGGCTACGGCGGTGTTTGCCATTATGGCGTCAACTCCCATCTCCATAGCTTCGCAGGCCTGTGAGGGGCGGCCTATGCCGGCGTCAACGATTATGGGCACGTCTATTTCGTCCACAAGAATTTTTATAAAATCCTTTGTGGCAAGACCCTTGTTGCTTCCGATTGGAGCCGCCAAAGGCATAACAGCCGCCGCCCCGGCGTTTACCATATCCCTTGCGGCGTTTAAGTCCGGGTACATATAGGGCATAACTATAAAGCCCTCTTTTGCAAGTATTTCCGTTGCCTTAACGGTTTCATAGTTGTCCGGCAGGAGATATTTGCTGTCATGGACAACCTCTATCTTTACAAAATCTCCGCAGCCTACCGCCCTTGCTAGCTTTGCGATTCTGACGGCTTCCTCGGCGTTTCTTGCCCCTGAGGTGTTGGGCAGCAGGGTTATCCCCTCGGGCATATAGTCCAGTATGTTTTCTTCTCCCCCCCCTCGTTTGCCCGTCTTAAGGCAAGGGTAGCCATTTCAACACCGCCGTTTTTTATAACCTCATTTGTCTTTTCAAGGGAAAATTTCCCCGAACCCAAAATAAATCTTGAGTTAAACTCATGTCCGCCTATAATTAATTTGTCTGTCATAGTGTGTACTTCCTCCTCCCATAAACATTACAACTTCCATAACATCGCTGTTTTTAAGCTTTATTTCCTTAAGCTTGTCTCTGTCCAATATTTCACCATTCAGCTCCACGGCAATAATACTTATTTTATAGCCCTTTTCTGACAGGAAGTCATAGACGGAAACTCCGTCTTTAACCTCAGTCTTTTTTCCGTTTAAAATCAAATTTTCACCTCCCTAAAGCACGAAAAGGACACACCCGCGGTGGTGTGCCCCTTTTTTAAAAAATTCTATAAAATATTAAATATTTTCATTCTTTTTCGAACAATCATATTCTATCAGAAATTTGCTTAACTGTCAACAGTTTTTTTAAAATATGCTTGACTTATAGGGGGATTTTTGGTAGAATAATCCCTAATCACAAAAAAATATAAGATTTCAGGAGGAGGATTAAAATGACTTATTACTTTGAAGAACCATCACATACGTTCAGCGAATATTTACTTGTGCCCGGTCATACTTCCAAAGACTGTATACCTGCGGCTGTATCTTTAAAGACACCTATAGTTAAATTTAAAAAGGGCGAAGAACCCTCTCTTACAATGAATATTCCTTTGGTTTCGGCAATTATGCAGTCCGTTTCGGACGACAATATGGCGATTGCTCTGGCCAAAGAGGGCGGAATATCCTTTATTTACGGCTCTCAGACCGTAAAGGATCAGGCGGCGATGGTCAGAAAAGTAAAAAGCTATAAGGCGGGCTTCGTGCCCAGCGACTCTAACCTGACCCCGAACCACACAATGCAGGACGTTGTAAATCTTAAGGCGGAAAAGGGCCACAGCACCGTAGCCATAACCGAGGACGGAACCGCACAGGGCAAGCTTGTGGGAATTGCTTCAAGCAGAGACTACAGAGTGAGCCGTATGGACCCTCAGACAAAAATTTCCGAATTTATGACCCCTATTGAAAAAATAATTTCAGCCCCCGAGGGAACAAGCCTCAAGGAAGCAAACGATATAATCTGGGACAACAAGCTTAATTCACTGCCTATTATAGACAAAGAGGGCAGACTTGTGGCCTTTGTTTTCAGAAAGGACTATTCCTCCCACAAAGACAACCCCTTAGAACTTCTCGATTCTTCAAAACGTTATATCGTGGGCGCGGGAATAAACTCAAGAGATTATGAGGAGAGGGTACCGGCTCTTGTGGAAGCAGGGGCCGACATTCTCTGTATAGACTCCTCCGAGGGTTATTCGGACTGGCAGAAAATAACCATTGAATATATAAGAGAAAAATACGGCGACAAGGTAAAAGTCGGAGCCGGAAACGTGGTTGACAAAGACGGCTTCCGTTTTCTGGCCGAAGCAGGGGCTGACTTTATTAAAATAGGTATAGGCGGCGGCTCAATCTGTATAACAAGAGAAACAAAGGGTATAGGCAGAGGCCAGGCCACAGCCGTAATAGAGGTAGCCAAAGCAAGAGATGAATATTTTGAAGAAACCGGGGTTTATATTCCCATTTGCTCCGACGGGGGAATCGTTCACGACTACCACATAACCTTAGCCCTTGCCATGGGAGCGGACTTTTGTATGCTGGGAAGGTATTTCTCACGTTTTGAGGAATCTCCCACGAACAAAATAATAGTAAACGGAAATTATATGAAGGAATACTGGGGAGAAGGCTCCGCAAGAGCCAGAAACTGGCAGAGATATGATATGGGCGGAGCAGGAAAACTGGCCTTTGAGGAGGGCGTAGACTCCTATGTTCCCTATGCAGGCCATCTTCACGACAACGTTCAGACGACACTTTCTAAGGTAAAACACACAATGTGCAACTGCGGTGCCCTGACTATCCCTGAGCTTCAGCAGAAAGCAAGGCTTACCCTTGTTTCCTCCACCAGCATAGTTGAGGGCGGTGCCCACGACGTGGTTTTAAAGGATCAAAACATTTCCATAGATAAATAATATAACAAAAAAGCGGCTGAGGCTGCTTTTTTGTTTCCAAATCTTCTGAATTTCGGCAAAAGCACTTGAAAATATACTGAAACGGGTGTATAATGGTTTTAATATCAATACAGAGTCAATATAGATATAATTTTAAAAAGAACGAGTGATAATATGAACAACAATTCAAAAACAAGAATATTGACCGAGGGTGCCGTAATGATTGCTATGGCTACTATTTTAAGTTACATAAAAATATTTGAGCTGCCCTACGGCGGTTCAATAACACTTGAAATGGTTCCTCTTATTATAATGAGCTGCCGCCACGACACACAGTGGGGTCTGCTTACGGCTCTTGTTCACGGGCTGCTGCAAATGATTATAGGAATCCAAAACGTGTTTTACTGTCCTACGCTTTTAAGCCAGCTCGGCTGTATACTCCTTGACTATCTTTTGGGCTTCGGGGTTTTGGGTCTCGCCGGAGCCGTTTCAAGAGCCTTAAAGGGCGGCATAAGGGGCATAATAACGGGCTGCTGCTTTGCCTGCGTTCTGAGATATGCCTGCAGTTTTTTAAGCGGCGTTCTTTTGTGGGCGGAATATACTCCGGAGGGAACGAGCCCTGCCTTTTACAGTGCAGTCTATAACGGAAGCTATATGCTCCCCGACACCATAATCGTTGTTATTGTCTGCCTTCTTTTATACAAACTGAACCCGAAGCTTTACAAGGCCTGAAACCGCCGTCATAATTTTTAATTTCTTTCTAATAATTGGGTCTTGTAAAAATATACTTCTTTGGTATATAATATAAGTACAGAAAAATACCGAATACATATTAAGGAAACGATGATTAATTCGCCGAAGCAGATTTGCCGCAGATTTTTTCGAGTGAGAGGAAGGCATTTGAGGGCATAGCCGGAGCCTGTGTTGAAAATGCGTGACGAAGCAATCGGAAAAATCGGCGGTGAAGCTGCGAAGAGCTAATTAATCAGCGGTTCCTCAAATTCAAGATATATTTTTTAATTTTTAAAGGAGGAGGAGTACAATATGAAGAAGGTTATTTCTTTGATAATGGCGGCTGTTATGCTGTTCAGTATACCTGTTCACGCTTCATCTTACGCAAGCCTGAACAAGGTTAAAACCGTAAGGGACGAGGTTATGATTTCCGATCAATATCTTAAAATCACACCCCGTGACGAGGTTGAAACAGGGTCGTCTATTATAATTTCATTTACAAACGCAAAAATAACAACCCAGACCCAGATTGACGGTATGTACCAGTATTCATACTACGAATGGAAAGGGTCGTCCGAGGGTTTTTGGGACGTTATGCCGAAGATTAAAACAAACGAGCTTCCCTACAAAATAAGACGTGTAGGAAACAGGGAAATTCAGGTTTATCTTATAAACCTCCCCAGACGTTATACAAATTCAAGCCTTTACAGCGTAAACGGCTCATCGGGACGTCCTGTTTACAACATAAGGCTTCCCATTATAAGCGACGGCTCCGGAAATATACAGATAAAAATAAACAACAACGATTCGACTATTTCAAGTGCAACTCTGACAGGCAACTATGTCTGGACTAAATACGGCGAACAGGCGGCATCAGGCGGCTTATCCGACACAGAGGGTCCTGACGGTGAAATTCTCGAAGCAGCCACCGAAGAAACCACAACCGAAACAACCACACAGGCGGCTTCTTCATCTGCTTCAGGCGGAGGCTCCTCCGAGGGTGACGGCGAGGAAGAAGAGGACGAAATTGACATCTTTGAGATGGATTACAATGAGCTTATAGCCGTAAGAGATTTAAGCGACATAATCGCCGAAGAGGACGAGTTAAGCTATGTAGACTGGGACTCAAACACAAAGACGGTAACAATAAGCTTTAAGGATAATATACTTCAGTTTATAAGCGATTCCGACTATTATATTCTGAATGACGAAATAATCTATTTTGATGATGCGGCTGTTGAAGACGGCGAAGAAGAAGCCGAGGGCGGCGGTTTAGTTACAATAGCCACCATAATCGACAGGAGAATGTATGTTCCCGTGGGAGTTGTTATAGAGACTCTCGGTTTAGAGCCCGAGAAAGAGGAAACAACCGAAACAACTACGGAAGAAACCACCGAGGAAACAACCGAAACAGCCGAAACAGAGGAAGAGGCTGCCGAAGAGACAACTGAAGAAGTGCTTGAAGCATAAAATTAAAAACATAAAATTTAAAATAAAAAGTAGTCTGCAAACCCGAAAGGATAAGCAGACTACTTTTCAGTGTTGACCCGGCCGGATCATTTTTTTGCTTTGGAGAGGTAAGGGCGAAAAAAAGTCTTTCATAGAAAAGCCCGGCGGCAAACCATAAGGGGCCGTAGGCCGGAAGAATAAGGCCGTTTAGACTGCGGGGCGAGGAGGAATAGTCCCAGGGGCAGATATTAAAGGTTTTCAGGAGTCTGCCGCTTAAGTATTCTACGGAAAATATTATGAGAGTGTAGGTTAAGCCTCTTAACAAAAGGGGTTTTTCCTTAAAAAGGGCAAAAAGAGGCTCGTTAAAAACCATAAGGCCGTATATCAAAACCATCCAAAGAGAGGTATGGCTTACAAGCGTCATATTTCCGCTTACAAGAGAGCCTAAGCCCGTCCACAGTGTTTCCAAAATTGTTCCCGTAAATCCGTAAATTAAAAATCTCTTTTTCATAATATTAATATTGACCTATATTTTTTAAATATACATAAGGAAACGATGATTAATTCGCCGAAGCAGTGTTAAAGATGCGAAAAGCTAATTAATCAGCGGTTCCCTAAAGCAGCTTGCAGGTTTCATATTGTGATGTGTGGGAGAGAAAATCTTTCCTACTTGATTGAAAACTGCTTAAGTTATAAAAATTCAATATAAATTCTTTGATATGAGGGATAAAATATATTTGCAATTAGAGTGAAATCTGTTATAATAAGGATATAATGATTTTTGGGAGGAGATTTGACCAATGGGAGAGAATAACGTAAACATAAGTAATATACAGATTACAACGGAGGTTATTTCCAGTATAGCGGCCACGGCGGCTTTAAATGTTGACGGAGTTGCAGGGCTTGAAACCTCTGCCGTAGATGGCGGTTTTTTAAGCTTTCTTGTAAGAGGCAGGCAAAAAACGGTCAACGGAGTTGCGGTTAAGACAGAGGGGAGCGAGGTCAGCCTGAGTATGAATATAATAGCCTATTTTGGCTATAAGCTAAGCGAGGTGGGAGCCGAGGTTCAGAAAAGCGTAAAGACGGCGGTTGAAAATATGGCCGGAATGAAAGTTAAAAAAGCGGATATTAACATCGTGGGTTTGGAAAAGAAAAAGGAAGCCCCTGTTTCTTACGGAGGAGAAGCGATATAAGCTATGAGCAGACACACTGACAGGATTCAAATTTTTAAGCTTGTTTTCCAGACGGAATTTCAGGGCAAAAAAGATATGATTTCTCTTTTGGGGGAATATCTTGACGAGAACCTGTCCGAAAAGGACAACAGAAGCTTTATTGAAAATGAATATATGAATATTCTCGACAGGCTTGAGGACATAGATGGGATTATAAACAAAACCGTCATAGGCTGGAGCGTGGACAGGCTTGACAAGGTAGACCTTTCCATACTTCGGCTGGCAATTTATGAAATTCTATATTCAGACATACCCGGAAAGGTGGCGGCTAACGAGGCTGTAGAGCTTGCTAAGGAATTTTCAACGGAAAAATCACCTAAATTTATAAACGGAATTTTAGGCAAGGTAATAGGGGAGAACCGATGAAAGGGAAAATATACACCGTTTCACAGCTGAACGGCTATGTCAAAAGACTTTTTGAAAGAGATGCTTTTTTGGCCGACGTTTTTGTTCAGGGAGAAATATCAAATCTTAAGCTCCACAGCTCAGGACACATTTATTTTACCTTAAAGGACAAAACCGCCCAGATAAGCTGCGTTATGTTTTCAGCCTATGCCTCAGGGCTTGGCTTTTTGCCGGAAAACGGCATTAAGGTTACGGTTTACGGCAGTGTTTCTCTCTATGAAAAAACGGGAGCCTATCAGCTCTATGTTAAAATTATGGAGCCTGCCGGGGTGGGGGCCTTATATTTGGCCTATGAACAGCTTAAGGAAAAGCTTTCAAAAAAGGGGATTTTTGACGAGGCTCACAAGAAGCCCATACCCGAATATCCCAAATGTATAGCCGTTTTAACCTCGCCTACCGGGGCGGCGGTCAGAGACATTATAAGCATAAGCGGCAGGCGTAACCCCAACGTTGAAATTGTTGTTGCTCCCGTTATTGTTCAGGGGGAGTATGCGGCGGAGTCCATTGTAAAGGCTTTGGAGCTTGTAAACAGATGGAAAGGCTGCGACGTTATAATTTTGGGAAGAGGCGGCGGAAGCCTTGAGGACTTATGGGCCTTTAACGAGGAAGAGGTGGCTATGGCGGTTTACCGCTCACGTATTCCTGTTATTTCAGCCGTCGGCCACGAAACCGACTTTACAATAACCGATTTTGCGGCGGATTTAAGAGCGGCTACCCCCTCGGCGGCGGCGGAGCTTGCGGTTAAGAAATCTGACGACATTTCCGAAATTATGACTGAAGCCTATGAGACTATGACCTTCTTTTTGGAACACAGACTTAAGGCAGCTGAGGACAAAATTCACGGATATATCAAATATTTTACCTCCGAAAGAGAGTTAAGGCGTATATATGACAACGAGCTTTATATTTCAGAGCTTTACGAAAGGTTAAATAAGGGCATAGATTTAAGAACGGCAACGGCCGAAAGAGAGCTTAACAAAAATGCCGCTCTTTTAAACAGCTTATCACCCTTTAGGGTTCTTGAAAGAGGCTACAGCATTGTCAAAAAAGGCGGCGGCTATGTTTCTTCGGCTAAAGAGCTGATTGTAGGCGACAAAATAAATATATTGTTTAAGGACGGAGAGCTTACCGCCCGTATAGACGAAAGGGAAGAGAAAGATGGCTAAGAAAACATTTGAGGACAATTTGGCGAGACTTGAGGAAATTACAGAGCTTATGGAAAAGGAGGAAACCTCTCTTGACAAGTCTGTCAAGCTCTATAAGGAGGGTATAGATCTTTTGGTAAGTCTCGGGGAAAATCTCAAAAAAACCAAACAGCAGGTTAATATATTAAAGGAAACGGCTGAGGGCATATTTGAAAAGGAGGCCTTTGCCGTAAGCGAGGAGTAATAAATTTATGGATTTTGAGAAGGTATTAAACGAAAGAATCGAGCTTGTAAACGAGGGGCTTAGGGCTTATTTAAAGCCCCGATATCCCGAAATTATATATGAGGCTATGGGCTACAGCGTTTTTGCCGGAGGAAAGAGGCTTCGTCCTCTTTTGCTGCTGGGAGCCTGTGAGGCCGTGGGGGGAGACATTTCAGAAGCTTTGGGCTTTGCCTGCGCCATAGAAATGATACACACCTACACCCTTATACACGACGACCTTCCGGCTATGGACAACGATGATTTCCGCCGTGGAAAACCTACCTGTCACAAGGCCTTTTCCGAGGATATTGCAATTTTGGCAGGGGACGGGCTTTTGAATTTGGGCTTCGAGGTTATGCTTTCGGAAGCGGTAAAAAAGGGCGGGGCCGAATATACAAGGGCCGCTCTTACAATAGGGGAGCTTTGCGGCGTAAAGGGGACTATAGGGGGTCAGGTTGTCGACCTTTTATCCGAGGAGAAAAAGGCGGACGAGGAGACACTTCTCTATATTCACAAAACAAAAACGGCGGCCTTAATACAGGCGGCTTTAAAGGCAGGAGCCATAATAGGGGGAGCAGACCATAAGGCACTCTCAAGTCTTGACGAAATAGGTTATAAAATGGGTATAGCCTTTCAGATAAAGGATGATATTTTAGACATAACGAGTACAACCGAGGTTTTGGGCAAGCCCGTAGGAAGCGACGACAAAAACAATAAGTCAACCTATGTTTCCGTTTTCGGCTTTGACAGGGCAAACGAGGACTATTTAAGGCTTTCGGAAGAAGTTTGCAGGCTTCTTGATGACTTCGGCGAAAAAGGGGCTTTCCTGAGAGCCTATGCGGAGAAGCTTATTGACAGAATAAATTAAGTATGCAATACTGTTTGGTGGTGTTTTAATGAAATATTTGGGAAGAATTAGCTCTCCTGAGGACCTCAGGAAGATTGACATAAAAAATCTGCCCCTTTTGGTGGATGAAATAAGGGAGTTTTTGGTTGAAAAGGTTTCTAAAACAGGGGGTCACCTTGCCTCTAATTTGGGGGTGGTTGAGCTTACAATAGCCCTCCACTACTGCCTTAACACTCCCCATGACAAGCTTATTTGGGACGTAGGTCACCAGGCCTATGTTCATAAAATTTTAACAGGCAGGAAAGACCGTTTTGACACCCTCCGCCAAATGGACGGGCTTTGCGGCTTTCCCAGACCCGACGAAAGTAAGTATGACGCTTTCGGGGTAGGCCACTCCTCCACTTCCGTTTCTGCGGCTATAGGTATGGCGGCGGCAAGGGATTTGGCTCACGAAAGCTATAATGTGGTGGCTGTAATAGGTGACGGCTCCTTTGCTGGGGGAATGGTCTACGAGGCTTTAAACAATGCAGGGAAGATGCAGACTAAGCTCCTTATTGTTTTAAACGACAACGGTATGTCCATAGCCAAAAACGTAGGGGCAATGAGCACCTATCTCACAAGACTGAGAACGGCCAAAAAATATAACGAGGCAAAGACGAGCGTTAAATCCGCCATAAGCAGGGTTCCCCTTGTGGGCGAAGCGGCAAGCTCCGTTTTGAGTGCGTCTAAAAAAGACCTTAAAAAAGCCATAATTCCCGGCGAATTTTTCGAGGGGCTGGGGGTTATGTATGCAGGCCCCATAGACGGAAACAACGTCAGAGAGCTTATAAGGGCAATAAACAGGGTTAAAAATCTTGACAAGCCCGTTTTGCTCCATGTTGTGACTAAAAAGGGAAAGGGCTACGGCCCTGCCGAAAAACACCCGGACATATTTCACGGTGTGGGAAAATTTGACGTTAAAACAGGCGAGGTTCTTGCCAAAAAGGATTACGAAACCTACGGCGAGGTTTTTTCAAAGGCCCTTATAAGGCTTGGGGCGGTTAAGAAAAATATATGCGCCATAACGGCGGGTATGCCCGATTCAACGGGAATCGCCAATTTCGGCCGCTTCTACCCGGAAAGAACCTTTGACGTAGGCATAGCGGAGGAACACGCCGTTACTTTCGCAGCAGGTTTGGCGGCAAACGGCTATATTCCCGTTTTTGCCGTTTATTCCACGTTTTTACAGCGGAGCTATGACCAGCTTCTCCACGATGTCTGTCTGCAAAATCTCCACTGTATATTCGTCATAGACAGAGCCGGCATAGTGGGCGAGGACGGCGAAACCCATCAGGGAATTTTCGACACTTCATTCTTAGGGCATATGCCCAATATGACTGTTATGGCACCCTGCAACAAGCGTGAGCTTATAGATATGCTTAATTTCACCGTTAAAGAGGTGTCGGGTCCCTGTGTTATAAGATACCCCAAAGGGGCGGTTCACGATGTTTTAAGAGGAAGCAGTGAAAAAATACAGCCCGGAAAGGCTCAAAAGGTATACAGCGGAAAGAAAATCGCCGTTGTTTCCTACGGGACAATGATGCAGACTGTTCTTGAGGTTTACAGGGAGCTTATAGGAAAGGGCCACAGCCCTGCTGTTTACAACGCAAGATTTTTATCCCCCATAGACGAGGGTTTTATTGAAGAACTTAAGGGCTTTGAGTATATATTTACGGTTGAGGACAATATCGTAACAGGAGGCTACGGCAGTCAGCTTTCCGCAAGGCTCTTTGAAAAGGAGATTTTCGGCAAAAAGATATACAATTTGGGCTTCCCCAAAAAATTTATAGAAGCAGGCTCAAGGCAGCAGATTTTTAAGAAATACGGCCTTGACAGTGAAAGTATTGCGGATTTTATAACGGAAAAAGTGAAATAGCTATGCGGCTTGATATATATGTTAAAAATATAATGAATATTTCACGGACGGAAGCGGCAGGGCTTATTTCCGGCGGCTTTGTCAAAAAGGACGGAGTTGTCATTAAAAAAGCAGCCTTTCAAACCGAGGGAGAGGGCATAACCGTAGACGAAAGAGGGCTTATTCCGTACTTAAGCCGCGGCGGTCTTAAGCTTGAAAAAGGCCTTGACTTTTTCGAAGTCGACCTTAAGGGCAGAATCTGTCTCGATATAGGGGCCTCTACAGGGGGCTTTACACACTGTATGCTCTTAAGAGACTGCGAAAGGGTTTATGCCGTGGACGTAGGAAAAGATCAGCTTGCGGAGGAGCTTAAGAGGGAGAGCCGGGTTATCTCTATGGAGCAGACAAATATTTTGGCTGTTGAGGGCTTTGAATATGCTCCCGACTTTGCGGCCTGCGACGTTTCCTTTGTGTCCCTTACGAAAATTTTAAAAAAGGCTTATGAGCTTTTGGGTGAGACGGGCGAGGGGATTTTCCTCATAAAGCCCCAGTTTGAAGCAGGAAAGGGAAATATAGGGAAAAAGGGCGTCTGCAAGGATACAAAAATACATTTTAAGGTTATAAAGGATATAAGGGACTTTGCCGAGAGCGCGGGCTTTTATGTAAAAGGGCTTACCTTTTCCCCCGTAAAGGGCGGCGAGGGGAATACAGAATATCTCATTTATTTATCTAAAAGGCCTTGGAGCGGTAAAATTTCCGATATGGAAATAAAGGGAGTTATCGCCGAGGCACAAAAGGAATTTAAGGGGAAATAGTTATGGATAAGGTTGGGCTTATAACCAATTTTGAAAGAGACAGGGAGCTTA
Source organism: Clostridiales bacterium (assembly GCA_021201395.1). GTDB lineage: Bacteria > Bacillota > Clostridia > Lachnospirales > CAG-274 > JAJQCI01. The sequence goes on from JAJQFB010000118.1 coordinate 16,131, forward strand.
AATATACAAGGGAAATATTATATTTTCTGAATACAAGAGGCTGTCCTGTTATAGTAGGGGAGAAGCTCGGCGGGGCTTTGGGGCTTTCGGGCTGTGAAAATATATATAAAGAGGCGGATATACTTATTGTTTTAGGGGGAGACGGAACAATTTTAAGAGTGGCATGTCACGCCGCCGCCTATGAGACGCCTATTTTCGGCATAAACCTAGGCCACTTGGGTTATTTGGCAGGAGCCGAAAAGCAGGAGGGCAGGGACGCCATAGACAGGGTTTTAAAGGGACGCTATACTGTTGAAAAGAGAATGATGTTACGGGCGGAAATAGGGGGGAAGGCCTTTCTTCCGGCTCTTAACGACGTCTATATAAGGAATAAGGAAGCGGCTCATATGCTTAAGCTGACACTTAAAATAAACGGCCAGTATACTGACACATATTTGGGAGACGGTATAATTTTGGCAAGCCCAACAGGCTCAACGGCCTATAATCTTTCGGCCGGAGGACCTGTTTTAAAGCCGGACACCTCCCTTATAGCGGTGACTCAAATCTGCCCCCATAACCTCTATGCACGCTCCTTTGTTATAGGGGGAGAGGACAGCGTAAGTATAAGCCTGAAAAGCCGTGAAGCTGCGGGAGCAGTTTTTACGGACGGCGAATACAGGGCGGAGCTTAAATACGGCGAGGAAATAACGGTAAAAAAAGCAAAAAGCCATACATACATTATTAAAACAACGGAGCTTGATTTTTATGACGTACTAAGGCGTAAAATGGTAGAGCAAAGGGATTAAGGTATTAAGGATATGAAAAAAAACAGACAGGAAGCGCTTATTGCTATTATAAAAAACAACGAGGTTTCAACTCAGGGAGAGCTGACGGCTCTTTTGAGGGAACAGGGCTATAACGCAACCCAGGCCACTGTTTCAAGGGACATAAGAGATCTGAACATTATAAAAATACAGACGGCAAGAGGCAAGCTTAAATACGGCCTGCCGGATAACAAAAACACAGTCACCCACACGGGCGCCGTCAGAATCTTCAAGGAGGGCATAACAAGCGTGGACTGTGCCGGGAATATAGTCGTTGTAAAGACGCTTTCCGGTATGGCTAATGCCGTAGGAGCAGGGATAGACGCCCTTGAGGATAAAGACATTCTGGGAACGGTAGCAGGGGACGACACCATTTTGTGCGTTTTGAGAGACAGCGAGGCCTGTGCGAGGCTTGCGGAAAGGCTCAGGACAGACTGAGACTAGTATAAAAAAAGTCGGTGATATAATGATTTCCGAGATTAATATAAAAAATATAGCTATAATAGAAGAGGCCTCTGTTTCCTTTGATAAGGGGCTTAATATTCTTACGGGAGAAACAGGAGCCGGAAAGTCCATTATTATAGATTCCATAAATTTCGTTTTGGGGCAGAGGGTCTCAAGGGAAATAATAAGACAGGGAGCGGAAGAAGCCGAGGTTTCGGCTATGCTTATTGCGGAGGATAAGGGAAATGTTTTAAGGCTTCGCAAAATGGGCATAGATGTTGACGACGACGGCGGTATTCTGCTTATGAGAAGCTTAAATATAAGCGGCAAAAATGTGTGCAGAATAAACGGCAGAGCCGCTCCTCTTTCTATGCTCAGAGAAGCGGCGGCGGCCTTGATTGATATTTACGGCCAGCACCAAAACCAAAGCCTTCTGGATTCAAAAAAGCATATGTCCCTTTTGGACCGCTTCTGCGGAGAGGAGTTAAATAAGCTTCTTAAGGAAAACGAGGAAAAATACAACAGCTACAGAAAAAGCATGAAAGCTCTTAAGGAATTAAGCGGCCTCGGCAGGGACAGAGAAACGGCTCTCGAAATCCTATCCTTTCAAATAAACGAAATAAAGGAAGCCGGTATTAAGCCGGGTGAGGAGAAAAAGCTTAAGGAAAAGAGGGATTTTCTCTTTAATGCCGCAAGAATAAGGGAGCTTTCAAACAGCATTATAAACCTGCTCTACAGAGGAGAGGGTTCCGCTACGGAAAAAATAGGCGGCGCCTTAAACAGCCTTATAAGCCTTTCGAGGCTTGATGAAAGTGTTTCCGAAGCTACAGGAGAGCTTGAGGAAATAAGCGGCAGAATAGACGCCGTAGTTGAAACCGTAAGGGATGTAGCCGAAAGGGCGGAGGACTCAGGCTCTGAGCTTGAGAGAGTTGAAGCCCGTCTTGATAAAATAAAGGAAATTACGGGGAAATACGGCGGAAACGAGGAGGAGTGTCTTAAGTTTCTCAAGGAAGCCGAGGAAAAGCTCGAGGCTCTTAACAAAGGTGAAGAAAAGGCGGCGGAGCTTACCGAAGAAATAAAGCGGCAGAAAAGGGACATTCTCCACAGCTGCATTAAAATTTCAGAGGTAAGGAAGAAGTATGCCGAGAAAATAGAAAGTGAAATAGAGGCAAACCTCCGTCAGCTCGGTATGGAGAGGGCGGCCTTTAGGGTAAATATCGAAAGACGAAAAAGCTTTGACAAGCTCGGTATGGACGATGTAGAGTTTTTCATAAGCACAAACGGCGAGGAGGAGCTTAAGCCCCTTGTTAAAATCGCTTCGGGAGGAGAAATGAGCAGGGTTATGCTTTCCGTAAAGGCTGTTCTTTCCGCCTGTGACGATATGGAAACATTCATTTTCGATGAAATAGACACGGGAATAAGCGGTATAACCGCCGGGCAGGTGGCCGTTAAGATGGCGGAGCTCGGAAAAAGCCGTCAGATTCTCTGTATAACCCACTTATCCCAAATCTGTGCCGCAGGAGATGTTAATTTCTGTATAGAAAAGAAAAGCATAGGGGAGAGTGTAAGAACAGAGGTAAGACGGCTTAAGGAGGAAGAGGTTATAAGGGAAATAGCAAGGCTTAACGGAGGAAGCGTTATAACCGAGGCCACCCTTAAGGCCGCCGAGGATCTACGGAAAGCCTCAGGAAATTTTCAGAATAATTTTTAGGAGGACTGTTTATATGAAAAGATTTTTAGCTTTATTTTTAATTTCAACCTTTATTTTTACGGGCTGTAATTCTGAAGGGGAGGCAGAGGGCGAAGCTTCTGAGGCAGGGGAGGCTTCCGAAAACTCCGACGGAGAAGCTTCCGAAAAGGATATAACCGCAGGCCACGAGGGGGAGGGTTCATCCGAAGAGGACAGCGCAGAGGAGGCCTACAACCTGTTTTTTGACTGCTATAATGCCACTGAGCTGGCGGACAGCGTTACAAAGGAAAAAGAGGTTGAATTTGTATTGTTCCCCGATACGGACGACTCCTATGATATGGATTTTATAACCTATATCGCAAAGGCAAGAAACGGCGATGAATATGACGCAAATATAATATTAAACGATACTGTAGACGGAGAATCGAGCCAGTGGGTGTCGGCTTATTCCGAGGGGCTTCTCTATTATGAATATGAGGGGGGTCTTTATAAGGAAGAATTTGAAAACTGGGACGAGGTAAGAAAGGCCTATGACGGCTATTATTTCGACCTTGTGGATTATACGGTAAACAATGTTCACGTTACAAATTACAAGGACGGCTACAAAAAAATAGAATTCGGCTTTAACCTTCAAAACCTTGCGGAGGCTCCCGACGAATTTATTTTCGAGATTCTCTCCACAACGGCCTCAACATATAAGAACCTGTCCTTTAACGACGCAAGCTTTGAGGGCTATATCTCTCCTGAGGGCTATGTTACAAGCTATGTTATGTATTATGACGGTCAGGTGGCTCCCGGCGACGGAACGGATCAGTATACTTTTAAATACAGAACAACCGCAGTCTTTTCAGACATAAACGAAACAACGGTATCCGTTCCCGATAACCCTGAGGATTATATACTTGTTGAAGTCCCCGAAGAAGAAACAGAAGAGGGCTATTACGGCTATTAAAGGGAAAAATTTGCAGACCGCATTGTTTTTTTATGTAAACAGCCTTAAATATTTGTTTATAGGGAATATCTTCCTTTTTATGTAAATTTATATATATTGGAATACGACACGGGAGGATCACGGTTTTTTAAAGAAATCTGTGATTCTGCCGTGTTTTCTCAAGCTTTTCCCTTGACAAAATCTTTTTTAATGATATAATAGAGAAAAAGCAAAATTGATGATAAGGATATGCTGCGGTTATACGAAAATACCAGAGAGAGCGGCGGCGGTGGAAGCTGCTTTTTTACGATTTCCGGCGGAGGAATTTTTTCTCCTTGAGTACCCCCTTTGAGAGGCGTTAATAGCGTCCGCACGGTCTGCGTTAAAGGGCCCGTCCGCTTTTAGGGTGGAAACGAGTGTTTGTTTATCTCGTCCCATAGGCTTGAGGTCTTATGGGGCGTTTTTTGTCCTGAAAAGCGGCGGAGCAGCAATCTAAACGGAGGAATTTAAAAATGATTAATGTTACTTTAAAAGACGGAAGTGTCAGACAGTATGAAAGCGGAACAACGGTTTTAGATGTTTGCAGGTCGATTTCAGAGGGGCTTGCAAGGAATCTTTGCTGCGGAAAGGCTGACGGGCAGGTTTGTGATTTGAGAACGCCTTTGACGGCGGACTGTTCTCTTGAGCTTTGCACTTTCGACAGCGACGACGGCAGGAGGGCCTTCCGTCACACAGCCTCACACATTATGGCACAGGCCGTTAAAAGACTTTATCCCGAAACAAAGTTAGCTATAGGCCCCTCTATAGCCGAGGGCTTCTATTACGATTTTGACAGAGAAACTCCCTTTACTGAGGATGACCTTTCAAAGATTGAAGCTGAAATGAAGAAAATCGCCAAGGAAAATCTTGTCCTTGAAAAATTTGAGCTTCCGAGAGAAGAGGCTATTGCCTTTATGGAGAAAAATGGCGAGCCTTACAAGGTTGAATTGATACGCGACCTTCCCGAGGATGCTGTTATTTCTTTCTACAAGCAGGGAGATTTTACCGACCTCTGTGCCGGCCCTCACCTTGTTTCCACAAAGGCCGTTAAGGCCGTTAAGCTGACTTCAGTTGCGGGAGCATATTGGAGAGGCAGCGAAAAGAACAAAATGCTTTCAAGAATCTACGGTACGGCATTTACAAAGGCGGCTGACTTAGAGGAGCATCTCCGCCTTATAGAAGAAGCTAAAAAGCGTGACCACAGAAAAATAGGCAAGGAGTTGGGTCTTTTCGTTCTTCTTGAGGAGGGCCCGGGTTTCCCCTTCTTCCTGCCCTACGGTATGGTTCTTAAAAACGAGCTTATAGACTATTGGAGAGAAATTCACAAAAAAGCAGGCTATGTTGAAATTCAGACACCTATGATTCTTAACAGGGCTCTCTGGGAAAGAAGCGGCCACTGGGATCACTATAAGGAAAATATGTATACAACGGTTATAGACGAAACCGACTTTGCCGTTAAGCCTATGAACTGCCCCGGCGGTATGCTTGTTTATATGCAGGAGCAGCACTCCTACAGGGATTTGCCCTTAAGAGCCGGCGAGTTGGGTCTTGTTCACCGCCACGAAAAGAGCGGCCAGCTCCACGGTCTTATGAGAGTACGTTGTTTTACTCAGGACGATGCGCATATTTTTATGACAAAGGAGCAAATTAAAGACGAGATTAAGGGAGTAGTGGCTCTTATAGATGAAGTCTATACTCTTTTCGGCTTTAAATATCATATTGAGCTATCAACCCGCCCCGAAAATTCAATGGGCTCCGATGAGGACTGGGAGGTTGCTACCGCAGGCCTTAAAGACGCTTTGGACGAACTCGGCAGGGACTATGAGATTAACGAGGGGGACGGTGCTTTCTACGGCCCTAAAATTGACTTCCACTTAACAGACTGTTTAGGCAGGACGTGGCAGTGCGGAACCATACAGCTTGATATGCAGCTTCCGGAACGCTTTAACCTTGAATATACTGACAGAGACGGACAGAAAAAGCGTCCCGTTATGATTCACAGAGTTGTTTTCGGTTCAATCGAAAGATTCATAGGAATTTTAACGGAGCATTTCGCAGGAAGCTTCCCAACATGGCTTTCTCCCGTTCAGGCTAAAGTTCTTCCCATTTCCGAAAAATTCGAGGACTATACCGACAAGGTTAAAGCCGCTCTTGAGGAAGCAGGCATAAGGGTTGAAACAGACTACCGCTCCGAGAAGATAGGCTATAAAATAAGAGAGGCCAGAAACAAGAGAGTACCCTATATTCTTGTTTGCGGAGCTAAGGAAAAGGAAAACGGAACAGTTACCGTAAGGTGCGGCGAAAACGTTTTGGGTGCCTTTACCGTTGATAAATTTATAGCTGACATTAAGAAAGAAATAAGCGAAAGAGGCAACAGAAACACTTCCGTTGTCAGTGCCGAGTAATTATTTTCAGGAGGATTTTTAATATGAGCTGCAACCACGATCATCATGACCACGATGGACACGATTGCTGTGACCATACTCACGAATGTGAACAGATAAAGCTTGTCCTTGAGGACGACAGAGAAGTAATCTGCGATGTTATCTGTATTTTTGATTTAGACGATGGCTCCGACAGGGAGTATATAGCTTTGGCCGTTCCCTGTGAGGGCGAAGACGGTGAAGAGGACGAGAGCGAAATCATTGTTTACCGCTATTCGGAAACGGAAGACGGTGAAATAAGCCTTGACGTTATAGAGGAGGATGCTGAGCTTGACGCCGCCCATGACGCTTTGGACGAAATTTTTGATGAGGAAGAGGATTCGGACTTCTACGAAAAGGACGAATAATTAAAAATTACAGTAGTCAAGACCATCGGCTTAGCCGGCAGGACAAACGCACGAGTTACTAAATTGTTACAGAAATGTTAAAAATATACAGCGCCCATTAGAGTTTGGCTTCATTTAAACATTGATTCACAATAAACGACCCCAAGCGGTGTTGATATTCAACAAATTAAGTTTAGCTCTGAAACAGCTTTTTAACAGAATTTTAATTCATGTATTTATCCTGCTTAGTCGGTGACTTGTTCTGACCCCTATAAGGGGCTGTTACCAGTCAGCACTTGCAAGTGTTCAGAAGTTTTGCCGACAGCAAAACCGCCTGCAAGCGTGAAAGGGTTTTATCATTAAGGAACCGCTGATTAATTAGCTCTTCGCATCTTTAACACTGCTTTTTCCGATTGCCGCGTCAAGCATTTTCAACGTAGGCTCCGGCTACGCCCTCAAATGCTTTCCTTGCACTCAAAAAAATCAGTGTCAAATCTGCTTCGGCGAATTAATCATCGTTTCCTTAATCTTAAGCTGCAAAAACCCTTTCATGCTTGATGTCTTTTGAGTTTCCAATGCTAATGAAGGACTTTCGGCATATAATGCCGAAAGCCCCAAACTAATTATAACGGGTTGGTTGTTGTTAAGGTCAGGTAGAATTTTTCTGAAAAATACTACCTGACCTTGACAACATTGGCAGTCGGCCGCTAAAATTATAGCGGACAATTAATATTACAATTCAAAATACAATGTCATTTATTTAATTTAAGAGGCAATTTTTCAATTAAGGGTGTAACCAAAATTTATATTAAAAAATCTTAAAAT
>JAJQFB010000135.1 GCA_021201395.1 Clostridiales bacterium
ATCCATTTCATAACCCCATCGGTGCCTTTCGCAGAAAGGTGGATTTATAAATATGGGTTTTTTTGATGATGTAAGCAGGCAGGTTTCAAGCTGCGGCCAGATGGCTGCGAAAAAAACAAGGGACGTATCCGACACCGTAAAGCTGAATGCTCAGGTTATGGAGGAAGAAAGAAAGGTAAACAACCTATATGCACAGCTCGGCAGACAGTATTACTCGCTTCATACTGACAGGGAAGAACCCGAATTTTACGATTTAGTTAATACAATAAGAGCTTCCGAAACCAAAATTAATGTCCTTAAAAAGCAAATTCAGGATATTAAGGGTACGAACAACTGTAAAAACTGCGGTGCGGAAGTGGCAAAGGGTGCTGCCTTTTGCAGTGTCTGCGGAGCCGCCGTACCCAAGGAAGAGGCGGCGCCGGGCTTTAACAATACCGATTTTATAAAATGCCCCGGTTGCGGAGCGGAGATTGAAAAGGGAACGAATTTCTGTACAAGCTGCGGAACGCCTTTAACCGCCGAAAATAAGGCCGCCGATTCCTCAGAAGATTTGCCGGAGGCCGAAGAACCGGTTAAAAACCTTTGCCCCGGCTGCGGAGCGGAGATTGACGGAAGCAACACTTTCTGTACGGAATGCGGTATGAAATTAAAATAGAAAATAATGTGTGACAGCAGATATTCAAGGCCGTCCGAAAGACAATTCGGGCGGCTTTATTCCAAAAAACAGGATTGTTGTCTTAATATGGGAAAGGCAGGTTTTAAAATGAAAAAAATTTGCGGAAACTGCGGTGCGGAGCTTAAGGAAAATGCTAAATTCTGCGGAAACTGCGGCACTAAGGTTTTTAAAGAGGAAAATATAAATACAGAGTTCTCAGACAACGATGTTGATGATGATGTCTATGATGACAACGATAATACCGCTGATACGGAAACAACAGCGGCAAACAAAGGCGGTAAGGGCAGCAAAAGAAAAGGAATTATTGCGGGAGCTGCCGCGGCGGTTGTTATTGCGGTTATTCTGCTTGCGGTTTTTATATCGTCTATGGGCAGCAGGGGCTTTCTTAAAAAGACAATGTCCGCCGTTAAGAACTGCGATATAGATTTTCTTGTTGAAAATACAAGCGATGTTATGTATGAGCTGCTGGCTTCCTACGGCTATAACGAGGAATATTTGGAGAGCTTTTATGAAAATGCAGTAGGAAACAACATCATCGATTATTTTGAAAACAATGTGGGCCACAGCTATAAATTCAGCTATGAAATAGAAGAAATTTATACGGCCACAGACAGACAGCTTGAAAAAAGATTTGCCGAATACAGCGATAATATAAGGGCTTTTGCCGAGGAAAAGGTTAAGAAAATGGTTATAGCCGAGGTTGAAATAGAAGCCGAAAAGAATAACAGAGATGAGTCTGTAGACCTTAAAATTTATATGACAAAGGAAAACGGCTCTTGGAAGCTTTACGATATAATCAGAGATTAATCTGCATTGTAAAAAATTGTGAGAAAATATATACCGACCGAAAGGAGGAAACCCTGTGAAATATATAAAAAGCAATACGGCAGTGATTATATTAACCTTAACGGCAGCTTCGGTTATTATAATCGGGGCAAGCCTCGCGGTAGTATATTTTACGCTTTTCGGCTCTAACCCAACCGGCGGAGACCGCAAGGAGGAGCCCGAGCCTATAACGGAAGCCGCCGAAGAGCTTACAGAGGAAACCTCAGAGGAAACTACGGAGAAAACAGAAAAAACATCGGAAACCTCAGAGGAAACCACAAAGGAAACCGCAAAGGAAGCCGCTTCAAACCCCGAGAGAGAAGAAATAGTCAGTTTAATATATGAAAAATATGAGGTTATTATTTCGGAAGCAGCTTCGGGAGAATATGAAATAATGAGTATTTCCGACGGTGTCTGTGCCTATTCCGACGGTGACAGCCTCAAGGCGGTTGCGGTTTCAATGGGGGTAGACGGCTCGTCTTACACAAAGGCCTATTATTATGAGGACAGCGCTCTTTTCTGTGCCTGTTACAAAGGCAGCGACACTCAGGTATTTTTCTATTCGGAGGGGAGACTTATCCGTCAAAGATATTACCCCGACACAAACAATACAGAATACTATGAGGATTATGACGAGGGTGCAAAGGAAAACACTGCTTGGGAAAATAAAATAGCTTCCGAAGCCGAAAACCTTTATTTTAAATGGCAGGTGGCAGCGGCTTTAGAGTCGGCCGAGGATAATTCCGAGGGCGAAAACAGGTCAAATGACGATGCCGATTATGACAGAGAATATTTTGAGACTCTTTTGACAGCCTACTGTGAGAATATGTGCAGTGCGGTAAACGCAGGAGATTACGGTATTGTTGAGGGAAACATTTTGCCCGGAAGCAGCTTTGAGCTTTCTCAGCTGAGCCTTGTAAACACTCTTTACTCAGAGGGAACAAAGGAAAGCCTTGTAAGCTGTGTTTTAAATGATTTTACCGCAGATTCGTCCTACTGTTATATGTATGTAACGGAAACGGAGGATATAATTTACGAAAACGGAAGTACGGAAACAGTTACTTATAATATGAAATATTCCGCTGTTTCCGAAAACGGAAGCTGGCTGCTTTTCGACGGAGAGCAGATACAGGCCGATTAGATTCGACTGAAAGCGATTGGAAAGGAGAAAAAATTATGCTGTGTCCGAATCAATGTCATTTATTTAATTTAAGGGGCAATTTTTCAATTAAGGGTGTAACC
>JAJQFB010000136.1 GCA_021201395.1 Clostridiales bacterium
GGTTACACCCTTAATTGAAAAATTGCCCCTTAAATTAAATAAATGACATTGCAGTGTGAACAGTAAAGGTTATCCAGGACTGAGTTTGCCCTTGAGATCGGCGAGACCTTAGCTTTGTCTGCATTCCGCTTCGCCTGTTCCCGCTTCCTCTGAGCCTTCGCCTGCAGGAAAATTTGCGTCCGATCCCACGTTGTCCGGCTGATAATGCCCACGTGGTGATCCTTCACATAGTACATCGGTGCTTCACCCTTATTAACCGTGGACTGATGTGTTAAGAAGTTCTTTGTGATCGTTTTCTGCATGGCACAGTCGCCGACATACTTTTCGTTCCGAAGGACAATGTAAACCGCACCGGAAGTCCAGCTGTTGTTCCTTACAGTCTTTTTCCCCTGTTTATTCAGCTTCTGTGCAATGCGGTTGGCACTCTCCCCACAGAGGAACCGCTCAAAGATGAAACGCACAATCTCCGCCTGCTCCGGGTTGATTACCCATTCCCCGTTCGGGCCGCTGTCGTAGCCCAACATCAGCTTCAGGTTAATCATAGGCTTGCCGTTCTTGAAGTTCTTCTGGAACGTCCAACGGATGTTGTCGGAAAGGGAGCGGCTCTCGTCCTGCGCCAGTGCAGAGAGGATGGTCAGCACAAGTTCGCCTTTCGCGTCCAGCGTGTCGATATTCTCTTTCTCGAAGTAGATTCCCACAGGAGGATTCTGCTGCCTAAGCTGTCTCACGCACTCCAGCGTGTCCACCGTGTTCCTTGCGAAGCGGCTTATTGACTTGGTCACAATGTAATCGATTCTGCCGCCCATCGCGTCCCCAATCATTTTGTTGAACTGTACGCGCCTTGTGCGGCTCGTGCCGGACAGGGCTTCGTCAGCGTAAATGCCGGCCATCATCCAGCCCTCTTTCCCATTGATGAGGCCGGTGCAGAACTCCTTCTGCTTCGTGCAGGAAGTCTGTTGGCTCTCGTCCCCCGTGGAGACGCGGCAGTAGGCAGCGATGCGGAGGTTCGTGGATTCCTTCAGCTGTCCGCCGTTTCGTACCGACCGCTTGGTTGCGGGGATCACCGAAACCTCGTGGGGTGTTATGGCTGTGGTTTTTGTATTCATGGTTCTGCTCCTTTCTGTTTTTGCCGGTGATCTGTGGTTTTTGAAAATTATTTTCTGTTGGGTAGGCGTGTGAAGTGCCGCTGTCCTAAGAATAAAAATAAAATAATCGCAGACATCTCTTCGGCTTATTTCCTTTTTGGTTTTTCCCTCATTACGCTACCGTCCCAATAGGCGGCTGTGTACTTGTGGCTCTCCACGTTGCTGTACATCTGCACCTCGGTCTTAGTGTCGTCAAACCAGTGGACGGTGTAATGGAGCGGATCGTGGACCGTGATGGAGAGTGCCAGTGCTTTCACATACTCGTCAGTCAGGCCGTTTAAAAACGCCACAGTCCCCGCCTTGCCTTCCGGCAGTGTCTCCATCCACGATAAGGCTTTCTCTCGCCACTCGTGCATATCCTCCAGCTCTATCCAGTACTGTTCGAGGCGGCACATTTTCTCTTTCTGCCGCTCCAGTGTCTCCGCGTTATTCTTAAGTCTCCTTTCCAGTTCCATGCATTCAGCGGACACCTCCTCAACCACCCCACTCTCCACGCTGCCGTCTCGCAGGGCTTCTTTCCTTATTTGCATCGTGGTTTTCTTTGTCTGCTGCGGCCTAAGCCGACTTTCCAGCCTCGCCCTCTCCGTGTTCAGAGCAAGAAGCTCACGCTTCATAAAGGAGCGGTCGCGCTCCACCCTGTCGCCCTTCTGCACAGCTTCGAGCCTTGCCTTCATCCGGCTCACAAAGGACGCGCCGGATTCGGCCAACCCCATGCTTCCGATATACCGTCCGCTTAAGATGTCGGCGGCGTTTACATCATCGCGGACTACGTATTCAACCAGCTTGTACCTTTCCGTCACAGCCCTGCGGAACATCCGTATGACCTGTTCTTCGTAAATTCTCTCGGCATAGCAGGCCCCTTTGCCGTTGTTCAGCTTCGCCGTCCGGCACACCCACTTGGGGTGCTGGTTCCGGTTGTAGGTGGTGTAGAATGCACCGCAGTGTGCACAGACGAGGACGCCTGAGAACGGGTAGCGTTTCCCATTAGTACCGCCATTGCCCTTGTTCATACTCACAACCCTCTGCACCTCATCGAACAGCTCACGGCTGATGATTGCCGGGTGGTGGTCCTTTACATAGTACATCGGCATCTCGCCGGTGTTCTTCCTGTACTCGTGCGTCAGGTAGTCAGCCGTATAGCCTTTCTGGATGTGCACATCCCCGGCGTAGCGTTCCAGCTTCACCATGCTGCCGATCCTTGCACCCGTCCAGCCGACATCTACCCTTGCCTTGCCCTTTGTCGATGTGGTGATGGAGTTTGCGCCGAAGATGGTGTCATCCTTTTCAGTTTCTATTCTCCTCATCCTCGCCGGAGCCGGTATACCGTCAAGGTTCAACCCCCTTGCTACCTCGATGTAGTTTTTCCCGTCCGCAACTTCCCTGAACACGCGCCGCACTACTTCCGCTTCCTCCTCGACAACCTCCAGCATACGGTATCGGTATCCGCTCCGGGTTGTAACGTAGGCGTCTTCCCCATCGGCATATCGGTAACCATATATCGCAATGTTCTTGACTTCCCCGTTGGGGAACCGCTTCTGGCAACCCCACTTCATGTTCTCGGAAATCGACCGTGACTCCTCCTGTGCAATCGCACCGAGGGTGGTCATGATGAAGCCGCTCATGAGGTTCGCCGTGTCAAGGTTCTCACGCTCAAAGTAGACGGTCACACCGTTCTCGCGGAGCGTATCTATTGCAACGAGGAAGTCGCCGGTGTTCCGGGCGAAGCGAGATATGGATTTCGTTATGATGCGGTCGATCTTTCCTTCCCGGCAGTGGCGCAAAAGCCGCTTGAAGCCCGTGTGCCTGTCCTTGTCCGTGCCGGAGTGGGCGTAATCGGAATACACCCCTGCCGACGTCCACATGGGGTTCTGGGTCAAGAGGCTTGTGAAGTAGCGTTCCTGAAGCTCGTAGGAATCTTCCTGCTCGGCGTTGTCCGTGGAGACGCGGATGTATGCCGCCACCCGGAGAGTTGCAGCACCCGGCTTGTGTTTGTTTTGCGCCAAAGCCTCGGCGGAGATGAAAGTGTCATTGCCCCCAGCTTTCGTTATCGTCCTCACTTCATGTGCCGGCTCCGTCACTGTGTCGCTCAGGTTTTCTATGTCATGAGCCTTTCCGGGCTGTATGTTCTTCTTGGACTGTGTGTTCTTCTTCAACAATGCCAGAAGTTCATTTTCCGTCATTGGTTTAACCTCCTCGTATAATATATTTTAAATTTAAAATAAGTAACTCAACTTTCCAACATACAAAACTGCTGAAATGGTTGAAAAAATGAGCAAAACAAGTTGAAAAAAAGTAAATTGACATAAAAACAGCACCAAATTTCCGGTATAATACAGATAGACAAAAAACCAAGAAAGAGGTGCTGTTAATATGATGATACCACGGAATGACAAATTTGAAAAGGGTTAAAATCAAATTTTTTTATGCAATTAAGGAAGCGATGATTAATTCGCCGAAGCAGATTTGCCGCAGATTTTTTCGAGTGCGAGGAATGCATTTGAGGGCATAGCCGGAGCCTATGTTGAAAATGCATGACGAAACAATCGGGAAAATCTGCGGTGAAGATGCGAAGAGCTAATTAATCAGCGGTTCCTTAAAGAACTTCAAATCGGAAAGCATTTGCACAAAGCCGGAATAAGAAAACGCTGCGGCATTTCCGTGCTTGAAGTATTTCTCTTTTTGTTGCTTTTAGCTTTTCAGAATAAAAATCTGTATTGGTTTTTGGAATCAAAGCACGAAGAACAGACTGTTTCAAAAAAACATATTACAGATTTTTAAATGAAGTTTCATATAATTGGAACAAATTCCTACGATTTCTTTCAGCAAAAGTAATTACAGAATTTTCACATTTGACAAGACCTGACAGAGGGAACCCGAAAGACGTTTTCTTTTGAGTTCTCCGAAGAGCACTTTACAGCAAAAAACAGCTTGACCTTTCTCTGTTTGAATATATAGAAAAATTTTACAATAACAGATGTCCTCATTCTGCCAATAATATGCTTTCTCCCAACCAAAGAGAAAAGCTGTATTTTGACAGCCTTGCCACTTCAAAAAATAAAATCTTGGGGTTGCCCGCCCCAAACCCCGTCAAGCGTACGGGTGCTTGACCCCGGCAGGTATTTTTTTAATTTTTTCTGTCTGCTTTATTGACTATGGTTCAGTCGGACTTCTTACCGATTCCCCTTTGTTCGTCAGGCTGCGATTTTTCTATTGCTTCTTCCCTCCCACGCCTCACGATGTGAAACTTGCAAGCTGCTTTAGCACTTGCTGGCAATTACGCCTCGGTTGACTTTCACCACAGAGCATTGACATTCCCGTCATGCCAAATAAAATCCGTAGGCTTCTTGCGGAAACCTGCGGAATATTTTCTGCGTTTAAATTTAATTGGCTTTTACAGCAAACTTTGAAGTGTTTATAATCTATCAGTTTGTAACTGTAAGCTCTGAATCCTTGTCGAATACATGGATCTTGTTTACGTCAAAAGCAACCTTAACGTCGTCACCGATCTTGTAGTTGTTACGAGCATTTACACGGCAGGTAATCTTCTGGCTGTTTACGATAAGGTAAAGGTTCGTATCAGCACCTAAAAGCTCTGTTACATCGATATGAGCGTCTAAGATAGGTGACTGAGTTGTTGATAAGAAGAGTTCTTCATTATGTACATCTTCGGGTCTGATGCCGAGGATAACCTGCTTGCCGATATAGCCGCCGTCTACGAGAGCCTTTGTCTTATTTTCGGGAAGCTGAAGTCTCTGGCTGCCTACTGTAACGAGAACCTTGTCGCCTTCTTTAACAACCTTAGATTCGATGAAGTTCATCTGAGGTGTTCCCAAGAAGCCTGCAACGAAGAGGTTCTGAGGTTCATGATAAAGTGACTGAGGTGTATCGCACTGCTGAATAAGACCATCCTTAAGAACAACGATTCTTGTACCCAGTGTCATAGCTTCCGTCTGGTCGTGGGTTACGTAAATGAAAGTAGTATCGAGCTTATGGTGAAGCTTAGCGATCTCCGTTCTCATCTGTACACGAAGCTTGGCATCAAGGTTTGAAAGAGGTTCATCTAAAAGGAATACGGAAGGTCTGCGGACGATAGCACGACCCATAGCAACTCTCTGTCTCTGACCACCTGAAAGAGCGGCGGGCCTTCTGTCGAGAAGATGATCGATTTCAAGAATCTGAGCAGCTTCCTTAACCTGTCTGTCTACTTCGGCCTTGGGAGTTTTTCTTAACTTAAGACCGAACGCCATATTATCGTAAACTGTCATATGGGGATAGAGAGCGTAGTTCTGGAAAACCATGGCAATATCTCTGTCACGGGGCGATACATTATTTACAAGTCTGTCGCCGATGTATAATTCGCCGTCTGAAATTTCTTCAAGACCTGCAATCATACGAAGAGTTGTTGACTTACCGCAACCTGAAGGACCTACGAAAATAATAAATTCCTTATCAGCGATTTCAAGATTAAAACTGGGAACGGCTACGAAACCGTTGGGGTACTTTTTAACAATATTTTTTAAACTTAAACTTGACATTACAATTCCTCCTTAAAATGTACGTCTAAAGGGAATTTATTACACATAACCTAACCCTTTAGCGTTATATATATATTACAATATTTCTTCCGAAATTTCCATAGATTAATTATACAAATATATTTTTTAAATTTGTGAAATTTGCACACAACTTTATTTTTTTAGTCAAAATGCTCATAAACCCCCTGCCCCATAAGGCTGTTCTGTTCATAATTTAGTTTATTTTTCACATTAAAAACTGTTTCCCAAATGTATTTTGGTAATATTTCACATATTCTGCTTGTTTAAATTATGCTATTTCCTCGTAAAGCCCTCTCCCGTGACCTCCGCTGCCTCGGTAATTATCAAAAAAGCCTTGTCATCGGCTGACAAAATAAGTCTTTTAAGGGGAGCGACCTGTTTTTTAGCCACAACGCATAAAATTACATTTTTTTCTTTCTTTGTATATTTCCCTCTGCCCTTAAGGGTGGTTACTCCCCTTTCAAATTTTTCCATAATCAGCCTGCCTATTTCCTCATATTTGTCGGATATAACATACACAGCCTTTGCATATCCTGCTCCGGTTATTACAATATCCATAACTTTAACGGCAATAAAGACAGACACAATGGCATAAAAGGCATTAAGAGAGCCAAGCTCCCAAAAGCCTAAAGCTATTATAACATAGTCGATAACTAAAATAAGAAAGGAAACCGACAGAGAGGGGAATTTTATGTTTAGGATTGTGGCCAAAAGGTCGCTGCCTCCCATTGTAAAGCCTGTTTTTAAAACAAGCCCCAAACCCAAACCCTCTATAATACCTCCGAAAACGGCAGCTATGGCTAAGTCGGTATCAAAGGGAGGTATAAAAGCCGTGACCCAGAGCATAGCCGAAAGCATAACCGTGGCGTAAAGACTTTTTTAAGCTTTTTAAAGCCCATTACAATGAAGCCTGCCAAAAACAGGGGAATATTTATTGACAAATATAAAAGCCACATAGAGGGATTCAGGGCGAAAAACCTGTAGAGTGCCGATGAAATAAGAATAGCAAGGCCGGAAGCTCCCCCTATAACTAAATTATGGGTTTCAAAAAACGAATTTACCCCTACGGCCATTAAAAAAGTCCCTGCCGTTATGCTGTAAATATCATCTCTGTTTTTCACTGTGTCCGCCTCCCTTTACAAATTATGTTGTCCCGAAGCCGCTTTTTTATTCTCTTTCGGTTAATATTTTCAAAATTTTCAGCATTTTTTATGTTTAGAAAGGCAATTTTATTTGACATTCATTTCTGTTTATGTTAATATAATTAATAGTTTAGATTTATAGTTAATATTTTAACAATATCATTTATTTTAGGAGGAAATTTAAATGTCAAAGAAGTATGTTTATATGTTTGAAGAGGGAAACGCTAAAATGCGCGACCTTTTGGGCGGCAAGGGCGCTAACCTTGCGGAGATGGCTTCAATAGGGCTTCCCGTGCCTCCAGGATTCACCGTTACAACAGAGGCTTGTCTTGAATATAACAAGACAGGAGAGCTTTCAGACGAGGTTGTGGCTCAGGTTGAGGACGCACTCGCCAAGCTTGAGGCTAAGATCGGCAAGAAATTGGGAAATATCGACAATCCTCTTCTTGTTTCCGTACGTTCCGGCGCAAGAGCTTCTATGCCCGGTATGATGGACACCGTTCTTAACTTAGGTCTTAACGATAAGGCCGTTGAGGGTCTTGCTAAGAAGTCAAACAACGTAAGATTCGCTTATGACTCATACAGAAGATTCATTATGATGTTCGCAGACGTTGTTATAGGTGTTCCCAAATCATATTTTGAAGAATATCTTGACGAATATAAGGCAGCAAAGGGCGTTAAGTATGACGTTGACCTTGACGCCGACGACTTCAAGAAAGTTGCTGCTAAGTTCAAGGAAATATATAAGGAAAAACAGGGCGTTGACTTCCCCCAGGAAGCAAAGGTTCAGCTTTACGAGGCTATAAAGGCCGTTTTCCGTTCATGGGACAACCCCAGAGCAAATGTATACAGACAGATGAACGACATTCCCTATGACTGGGGTACAGCCGTAAACGTACAGTCTATGGTATTCGGAAACACAGGCTCCAAATCCGGTACGGGCGTTCTCTTCTCGAGAAACCCGGCTACAGGCGAAAAGGGTCTTTTCGGCGAATACTTAATCGATGCCCAGGGCGAGGACGTTGTTGCAGGCGTAAGAACACCCTCCGCTATTAACGACCTTGCAAATGAAGCGGATCCCGTTTTAAGAGGAATCCATACACAGCTTGTAAACGTTGCCGATACTCTTGAAAAGCACTACAAGGATATGCAGGATATGGAGATTACATTCGAGGACGGAAATCTCTATATGCTCCAGACAAGAATAGGTAAGAGAACAGCTCCGGCGGCTATTAAGATTGCCGTTGATATAGTAAAGGAAGGTCTTGCTACAAAGGAAGAGGCTCTCTTAAGTGTTGACCCCAAACAGCTCGACCAGCTTCTTCACCCCACTTTCGACAAGGAAGCTTTAGCTAAGGCTAAGCCTTTAGGCAAGGGTCTCCCCGCTTCTCCCGGCGCAGCGGCAGGAAAGGTTGTATTTACAGCCGAGGACGCAAAAGCAAGAGCAGCCGCAGGAGAAAGAGTAGTTCTTGTTCGTCTTGAAACCTCACCTGAGGACATCGAGGGTATGGTAGCCGCTCAGGGTATTCTTACGGTAAGAGGCGGTATGACATCTCACGCAGCTGTTGTAGCAAGAGGTATGGGTACCTGCTGTGTATCGGGCTGTGAAGAAATTAAGATTAATGCGGCAGAGAAATATTTTGAATTAGGCGGAGTTAAATTCACAGAGGACAGCTACATTTCCTTAGATGGAAACACAGGCTATATCTACGGCGAGGACATTCCCGCGGCAGACGCTGAAATTTCAGGGGACTTCGACACATTTATGAAGTGGGCCGACGACACAAGAAAGCTTCAGGTTAGAACAAACGGCGACACCCCCAGAGATGCTAAGACGGCTCTCAGCTTCGGCGCACAGGGCATCGGCCTTGTAAGAACGGAGCATATGTTCTTTGATGAGGACAGAATTCCCAAGATGCGCTGTTTCGTGCTTGCAGACACAACAGAGGAAAGAAAGGAAGCTATAAAGGCTCTTGAAGAATATCAGGCAGCGGACTTCACAAACATTTATGAGGTTATGCAGGATCTCCCCGTTACAATAAGACTTCTTGATCCTCCTCTTCATGAATTCCTTCCCACAACAGACGCTGAGTTCCAGGCCGTTTCAGACCTTATGGGAAAGAGCGTGGCAGACCTTAAGATTAAGGCAAGAGGCTTACACGAGCTTAACCCCATGATGGGTCATAGAGGCTGCCGTCTTGCGGTTTCCTACCCCGAGCTTCCCGAAATGCAGACAAAGGCTATAATCGAAAGCGCTATTGCCGTTAAGAAGTCAAAAGGCTATAACATTAAGCCCGAAATTATGATTCCCCTTGTAGGCGAAATCAAAGAGCTTACCTATGTAGCAGACATCGTTAAAAAGACAGCCGACAAGATTATCGCCGAAAGCGGAATCGAAATCGAATATAAAGTAGGTACTATGATTGAGATACCCAGAGCGGCTCTCCTTGCGGACGAAATCGCTACTGTTGCTGAGTTCTTCTCATTCGGTACAAACGACTTAACACAGATGACCTACGGCCTTTCAAGAGACGATGCAGGAAAGATTCTTGCAGACTATCTTGACAAGCACATCTATGAAGCCGACCCCACAGCCCGTCTTGACCGGAACGGCGTAGGAAAGCTTATGAAGATTGCGGCTGAGGGCGGACGTTCCACAAGACCCGACCTTAAATTGGGTATCTGCGGCGAACACGGCGGCGACCCCTCTTCAGTAGAATTCTGTCACAGAATAGGCCTTAACTATGTTTCCTGTTCACCTTTCAGAGTTCCCATTGCAAGACTTGCGGCTGCACAGGCTCAGATTAAATATCCCAGATAATAAATAATAATTGCAAACATACAACACCCGGAGTTAAATGCCTCCGGGTTTTTCATAAGTATAAAAAAGCTTTTTAAGGAACCGCTGATTAATTAGCTCATCGCATCTCAGACACTGCTTTTTCCGATTGCGGCGTCAAGAACTTTTGACATAGGCTCCGGCTATGCCTGCAAGTCCTTTCCTTGCCCTCGAAAAAATCATTGTCTGATCTGCTTCGGCGAATTAATCATCGTTTCCTTAAATAAAGTTTGCCGAAATATATAAAAACTTCTTGTAAAAATATACAAATTACTATATAATAAGGATTAAGATATGGCAAGGAAGCCGTTATGAGAGCGGTTTCCTGTGCTGTGCCGAATTTTCGGTAAGGAAAAGAGCTTAAGGCCTTTTTAGGAACCGTTCGGTGAAAATATTGCTTCCTTTATAAAAGTAAGAATAAAAGGAGGAAATTGTTATGAATTATTTAAAGCTTTCAAAAACAGAGCTTTTGAACCTTAAAGCCGATTTGGAGGAAAAATATTCCTCATATAAAGAAAAGGGGCTTAAGCTTAATATGTCAAGGGGTAAGCCTTCCCCGAAGCAGCTTGACCTTTCAAATGCTCTTTTGACAGAGGATATGGGCTCCTACTATGCCGCCGACGGAACCGACGCAAGAAACTACGGCGTTCTTGAGGGGCTCCCTGAAACAAGACAGTTTTTCGCCGACACCTTAGGGCTTAAGACCGAAAATATTATAGTAGGGGGGAACGCCAGCCTTAATTTAGAGTATGACGCCCTTATAAGGTGCTGGGTGTTCGGAAGCAGGGGCGAGAAGCCCTGGGGTCAGCTTCCCAAAGTTAAGTTTATATGCTTAACTCCCGGCTATGACAGGCATTTCGGTATGCTTCAGGATTTAGGCATAGAAATGATATCACTGGAGCTTAAGAGCGACGGGCCGGATATGGACAAAATAGAGGAAATCGTTAAGGACGACTCTTCCGTAAAGGGTATTTTCTGTGTGCCTCTTTATTCCAACCCTACGGGAGTTTGTTATTCAGAGGAAAATGTACGCCGATTGGCGGCTATGCCTACGGCGGCCGAAGATTTTAAAATTTTCTGGGACAACGCCTACGGTATTCACCATCTCTACGATGAGGGTGAGAAATTGGCTGATATTTTCAAGCTCTGCGAGGAATACGGCACGGAGGACAGAGTTTATTATTTCTTCTCAACCTCCAAAATAACACACCCCGGCAGCGGAATCTCCTGTATAGCCGCTTCTTCTGATATGATAAAGGAAATAAAGGCACATATGACATATCAGACAATAGGCCACGACAAAATAAATCAGCTTAGGATTCTCCACTTCTTTGAGAAAAACGGCGGTATTTTTGAGCAGATGAAAAGACAGGCGTCAATTCTCAGACCTAAATTTGAGATGGTTGTTAAAGCCTTTGAAAAGGGATTTACCGACAGCGGTATTTTGACATGGGAGAGCCCTAAGGGCGGTTATTTTGTTTCCGTAAACACTCTTGAGGGCTGCGCAAAGGCAACAGCGGTTCTTTGTAAAGAAGCCGGCCTTACCCTTACGGGAGCCGGAGCCACCTATCCCTACGGAAAAGACCCTAAGGACGCAAACATAAGAATAGCCCCGAGTTACCCCGAAACAGATGAGCTTGAGACGGCTGTTGAGGTTTTCTGCGTCTGTGTTAAGCTTGCGGCAGTAAATAAGCTTTTAGAAAATAAATAAATAAACAAAATTATAAACAATAAGGAGACTAATATAAATGGCAAAATTAAACGAAAACTATCTGAACATAAAGCAAAGTTATCTTTTTTCGGAAATAGCTAAGAGAGTAAACGATTTCTGCGAAGCAAACCCCAACAAAAAAGTTATACGCTTAGGCATAGGTGACGTTACCCTGCCTTTGGGAAGCCTTGTTATAAAGGCTCTCCACGGGGCTGTAGACGAGATGTCAAAGGCAGAAACCTTTAAGGGCTACGGCCCGGAGCAGGGCTATGACTTTTTGAGAAATTCCATTAAGGATTACTACAAGAGAAACGGCGTTGAGGTAGAGGCCGATGAAATTTTTGTTTCCGACGGAGCAAAAAGCGACACGGGAAATATTACCGATATGTTTTCAACTGACAACGTTGTACTCGTGCCCGACCCTGTTTATCCCGTTTATGTTGACACCAACATTATGAACGGCAGAAAAATAATCTATATGGACGGAACAGCGGAAAACGGCTTCCTGCCTATGCCCGACGAAAATGTTAAAGCAGATATAATTTACCTCTGCTCTCCCAACAACCCTACAGGAGCTGTTTATAACAAGGAACAGCTTAAGGCCTGGGTAGACTATGCTAACAAAAACGGCGCAATTATACTTTTTGACTCGGCCTATGAGTGTTTTGTGGCTGACCCTGAGCTTCCCAGAAGCATTTTGTCAATCGAGGGAGCAAAGACCTGCTGTGTTGAATTTTGCTCCTTAAGCAAAACCGCCGGCTTTACGGGCACACGCTGCGGCTATACTGTTGTTCCCAAGGCTATTGTCAAGAAAACCTCAGACGGAGGAGAATTAAGCCTTAACCATATGTGGAACAGACGCCAGACCACCAAATTTAACGGCGTTCCCTATATAATCCAAAAGGGAGCCGCGGCTGTATTTACCGTAGAGGGTATGGAAGAGGCCAAGGCTATGATAGATACCTACCGCAAAAACGCCAAGCTTATCTCCGACACTATGGACGAGTTGGATGTTAAATATACAGGCGGTATAAACTCCCCCTATATTTGGTTTGAGTGTCCCTTTAATATGTACAGCTGGAATTTCTTTGATAAGATGTTAAACGATATTCAGGTTGTGGGAACCCCCGGCGCAGGCTTCGGCAAAAACGGCGACAACTACTTCCGCTTAACCTCTTTTAACAACTATGAAAACACAAAGGAAGCTATGGAGAGGTTTAAAACACTCTTTAAGTGATTCCTCAAGTAATTTTTAAGGAAATTCTAATTTTTACGTAATGACTTTCTTATTTATTTAGTTTATATTAGTATACGTAAACAGCAAAAACCACACACACTAAACTGTTTACTTCATAATTTTTTCTCCCTTTCTTAAAATTATAAAAAGAAAAGACAGAGTCAGGATGCGGTCCCCAACGCATCCTGTTTTGTCGTGTATAAATATTTTCCGCCTGCCGTATGACAGCCGTATAAGCTTTGTTATTTAATAAATTATCAGCCTAAATATACCAAAAGCATATTTATATCCGCAGGGGAAACGCCGGAGATTCGGCTTGCGTGGCCTATGTTTACGGGGCGGATAAGCTCAAGCTTCTGTCTTGCTTCTATTCTTAAGGAGGGAACCTTTGAATAGTCTATGTCCTCGGGGATTCTTCTGCCCTCAAGTTTTTTAAACCTTTCCACCTGTTCAATCTGGCGTTTTATATAGTCCTCATATTTTATCTGAATGTTTACCTGTTCTCTTACGTCTGTAGGAAGCTCCGGTCGGCCGGGGTCGATCTCCTTAAGAGCCTCATAGCTTGCTTCAGGGCGTTTTATAAGCTCCGTAAGCTTTGCTCCGGTTTTGAGGGTTCTCGTTCCCAAAGTTTCCAAAAGAGCGTTTACTTCCTGCTTGGGGCCTATGTTTATTTTTCTTGCCCTTTCGATTTCCTTTTCTATAAGGTTTCTCTTCTCTTTAAATTTGTCATATCTCTCTTCGCTTATAAGTCCAAAGGAATATCCGTAGTCCGTCAAACGCAGGTCTGCGTTGTCCTGTCTTAACAAAAGCCTGTATTCCGCTCTGCTTGTCATCATTCTATAGGGTTCCTTGCTTGTTTTTGTAACAACATCGTCAATCAAGACCCCTATATAGCCCTCTGAGCGGTCAAGTATAAAGGGTTCTTCTCCCCTTATATATTTAACGGCGTTTATGCCGGCCATAATCCCCTGAGCCGCCGCCTCCTCATAGCCTGAGGTTCCGTTAAACTGGCCTGCGGAAAAAAGCCCTTTTACGGTTCTAAGCTCTAAGTTGAGCTTAAGCTGGTTAGCTTCAAGACAGTCATATTCTATAGCATAGGCGTTTCTCATAATAGCAACATTTTCCATTCCGGCTACTGTTCTGTACATTTTAAGCTGAACATCCGCAGGCAGCGAGGAGGACATTCCCTGAACATACATTTCGTTTGTATCCTCTCCCTCAGGCTCTATAAAAAGCTGGTGCCTGTCTTTATCCGCAAAACGAACCACCTTATCCTCTATAGACGGGCAGTATCTGGGTCCTGTTCCCTGTATAACGCCGCCGTAAAGAGGGGAGCGGTCTAAGCTTTCCTTTATGATTTCATGGGTTTCACTGTTTGTATAGGTCAGATAACAGGGTATTTGTTCCCTGTAAATAACCTCGGGGCTGTTTTCAAAGGAAAAGGGAGTTATATTTTCGTCCCCAAGCTGAATTTTCATTTTTGAAAAGTCTATTGTCCTCTTGTCAACTCTTGCGGGAGTGCCTGTTTTAAACCTTTGGAGCCTTATGCCCAAAGCTTCAAGGCATTTGCTTAAATTTCGGGAATTTCTCATACCGTTGGGGCCGCTTTCTATTATGGTATCACCGTAAAGACAGCGTGCCTTAAGATAGGTGCCCGTACACAAAACAGCCGCCTTGCATTTATAAACGTTTCCGCTTTCTATTTTAACCCCTGTCACCTTTTTTTCATCATCAGTAAGAATTTCGATAACCTCTCCCTGCTTAATTTGGAGATTTTCCGTATTCTCCATCGTTTTCTTCATTTCCGTATGGTATTTGCTCTTGTCAGCCTGTGCCCTTAAGGAATAAACGGCAGGGCCTTTTCCCGTGTTAAGCATACGGTTCTGCAAATATGTTTTATCTATGTTTTTAGCCATTTCGCCCCCTAAGGCGTCTATTTCTCTGACAAGATGACCCTTTGAGGTTCCCCCTATTGAGGGATTGCAGGGCATCATAGCTATGCTGTCAAGATTAAGGGCAAAAATTATGGTTTTAAACCCCATTCTTGCGGCCGCCAACGCCGCTTCACAGCCTGCGTGGCCTGCCCCTGTTACACAAACATCAGCCTCATCGGCCACAAAATAATTTTCAGCTTTCATTATTAATACACCTCTAAAATACAATTAAATATGTAAGTATAATTATAAAGGTACTCAAAAGAGTTCCCATAAGGAAATATTCCGCAAAATCCTTATCTTCAAGCTCGTGATATCTTGCTATGGATTTAGCCGTAAGAACAAGCCCTACGGCGGAATATTGATTTACATACAAAAGTATGAATATTATATATCTTTCAAGAATACCTATAAAGCCCCCTGTTCTTTTATTGCTTTCGACGATGTCGGTCTGTTCTCCCGGCTTGTAAAGCTTTATAAGCTCCTTTATTGTAATATTGGCAGGTTTTGCCATAATAAGTATTATAAGGGCAAGCTTAAGGGCCGTTATGCCGTCTATGTTTATATCCGCAAAAATTTTTGAAACAAAAGGAAAAAACATTCAGCTCACTTTCCAAAAGAGTGTAGGCTCCTATTCCCGTAAATATAAGGTGGATAAGCTGGTCAGCAGCATATACAGCTCTGCTTCCTGCTTTTTCATATATATTAAAATATTTTATAAGAAGATATTTGCCTAAATCTATAATAAAATGGCTTGCACCTACAATAAAAAGTGCCGAAAGGCCTGATTTTTGAAAGGCAAAGAATATTATAAAGGCTATAGTCAGAAAATATATAAGACAGTGAATAAGAAGAACGCTTATTTTTTTATTTTTTGCTTTAGCCATATTAGGGGTTTGAAAATAGAAATCCCCTAAAATATGCCCCAAAAGCAGTATTAAATAATAATTCTTAAACATCTCTGTCTATTTCCCCCATAATTTTTTCAAGGGTTTTCATAGCCTCTCTGTATTGATAATAGTTTGCGCTTTTTAAAATACCGTTTACCGTTGACTGGTATATTTTAAATTCCCTTGCTATGTCGCTTTGTTTGGCTGCATTTGAAAAGGCAAAGTGAACAATCTCTCTCTGTCTTTTTGTAAAACCGTCTTTAATAACGGAAAGCAGACTGAAAACAGTGTTTAAAAGCAAATCTGTCTCATAATTATTGCTTTTGATTTTTATATTGTTTCCGCTGAGTCTTTCCCCTGTGGTTTTAAGCCCGTCTATCATTTCTCTTGCATTATAATAAGCAGGGCCGTCGGCTCCAAGAGGCATTTCATAAATTATATCCGTTCTAATTTCACCTATGCCGAGGCCGAATCTGATTTTTACGGGATACATTTCATATTCTATTTTTTCAATAATTTGAATAGTGTTTCTGCCCCTTAAAAGAAGCCCCTGAAATTCATCGCCTAAGGTTATCATAAATTTTGAGGCCAAATCTTCGGAATAATCGTTATTTATTTGACCTATAACCGATTTAAGCTTATTTTGAACCTCATTTCGGCTTTCAATCCTTTTAGAATACAGTATGTCTCCTATAAAAGCTATATATTGTTTTTCAGAATTTTCAAAATACACGCAATCACTTCCTTGTTTAATAATTGTACATTACAAATTATTAAAAGTCAAGCATTATCGTGAATTTTACCGATATTTTTATTTTATCGCTTATTTTGACGATATTTTATAAATATCGGTTATTAAACCGATATTATTTTCCGAGACAAAATTGTGAAAATATCTTGTCTATAACGTCCTCCTCTAGGCTTTCCCCTGTCATTTCTCCCAAAGCAGTATAGGCATCGTTTAAATCCATAGAAAGAAAATCCTCAGGGAAGCCCTTATCTACAGTGTCTATTACGTTTTCGAGGGATTTCTCGGCCTTTCTTAAGGACTCTAAGTTCCTTTCGCTTGTTATGCAGGCGTTGTCGTTTATGTCCACCTCTCCCTGTAAAAACATAGCCTTAAGCCGCTCAAAAATATGCTCCACGCCGCTGTCCTCCTTTAGGGAAACGGTTATTATATTTTCTCTTTCGGCATAGGGCAGAAGCTGCTCCTCTGTTGTAAACTGTTCAAGGTCGCTCTTGTTTATAATTATAATTGCTTTTTTGTCTCTTATAAAATCCAAAAGCCTTATATCCTCCTCTGAAAGCTTCCTGCTTCCGTCTGTCATCATAAAAATAACATCGGCGTTTTCAGCATATTCAAATGACTTGTCAACTCCAATTTTCTCAATCTTATCCCCTGTCTGCCTTATACCGGCCGTATCGGTTATGTTTACGGGAATACCCTTTATATTTACGGTTTCCGAAAGGGCGTCTCTCGTTGTTCCGGGAATATCCGTTACAATAGCCCTTTCCTCGTCAAGAATATAGTTGAGAAATGAGCTTTTGCCTACGTTGGGCTTGCCTAAAATAACGGCATTTATGCCTGCGGTATAGATTCTGCCGAAAGCTGCGCTGTCAATAAGCCTTTTGACCTCCTTAAGGGCCTTTTCGGCCACATCTTTAGTTGAGTTCATAGTTACGATTTCTTCATCATGCTCCGGATATTCAATAGCCGCCTCAATGGCCGCTTCGGCTGAAAGTATATCATCTCTTATACTTCCTATCTTTTTGGACAGCATACCCCCCAGTTTATTTACGGCGGACTGCTTTGCCCTTTCCGTTTTGGAAGAAATTATTTCCGTAACGGCTTCCGCCTGCAAAAGGTCTATTCTGCCGTTTAAAAAGGCTCTTTTTGTAAATTCTCCCGGCTCCGCAAGCCTTGCCCCGTTTTCAAGACAGGTTCTTAAAACGGAATTAACAGCCGTTATGCCTCCGTGACAGTTTATTTCCGCTATGTCCTCTCTTGTGTAGGTTTTGGGGGCTTTCATAAGGCTTACCAAAACCTCGTCTATAATTTTACCCTCGGAAACAATATTTCCGTAGGTTATTGTATGGCTTTTAAGTTCCTTTATCTTTTTACTTCCCTTAGGCATAAAAATTCTTTCAAGAACATCTATAGCTTTACCGCCGCTTATTCTGACTATGCCTATGCCTCCGTTTCCCACGGGGGTTGAAATTGCCGCTATTGTGTCGTCTAAATTAATTTTCATTGTCATTGTTTATCTTCCTTTTCCGCTATATTTAAAAGCTCATCTAATATTAGCCTCTGACCCTTGGCTGTGAAGCGAATACTTCTGTATCTTATGCCTGATTTACCTAATCTTTCAACCATAATTATACCGTTCTCCTCCGATTTGGGGGTTATATCCTTAAACTGCTTTTCGTTTTTATCCTTGCTTATACACAAAAGCCCTTTTTCAATAAGAATTGAATATACTGTTTTTCTTAAGCTGTAGGTGCTTTTTGTAATACGAAGCTTAATAAGAACACTGTCTAAAAAGACAGTTATTCCCACAGGCTCCTCAAAAACGGTTATATCATCAATATTTTCCCTTAAACAATCATAAAAATCATTGCTTCCGGAATTTAATACCTTGTTTGCTTCCGGATTTTCGCCCGTAAATTTTCTTATAGCTTCGGTAAACGCTTCACCGTACCTTTTAAGCTTTTCCTGTCCTACTCCCGAAACGGTCAAAAATTCCTCCTCATTTTCGGGCAGCTTCCGGCACATATCCAAAAGGCTCTTATCTGAAAAAATTATATAAGGCGGCAGCCCGGCCTTTTCCGCAAGCTGTTTTCTTAAAGCACGAAGCTCCTCAAAGAGCTTGTCCTGTAAGGTTTTGTCCTCTTCCGTTTCTTCGTAAACGGGAAGATTTTCGATTTCCTCCGCTTCCTTGATGTCCTCCCCTTCTGCTGTCTTTTGAGGTTTTCTGTCGGCGATTGTTTTCTTATCGTTAAGTATTACCTCATTTTCGGGAGTTTTTTCCGCTTTAACAATAACCTTTCTGTTACCCTCCAAAACCTCTCTTCCCAAATCCGTCAGCTTTACAACAGGATATTCACCCTCTAAATAAATAACATCGTTGTCTATAAGGGTGTTCAAAAGCTCGTTTATCTCCGTCCGTTTTTTTCCTTTCAATATACCGTAGCTTTCCTGATTTTCGGCCATAACCTTTTTTGCTCTGGAGCTTTTTGAGCCTTTAAGGGTATCTCTTATAATCATAAGGCCATATCTTTCGCTGTATTCGTTTACGCATTTTACAACGGCCTCAGCCTCCGCTGTAATATCCTTTTGGAAAAAGTCCGTACCGCAGTAGGAGCAGTTTCCACAGTCATCTTTAAGGGCTTCACCGAAATAATTCAGTATGTACCGCCTTAAGCAGCCCGTCCCCCTGCAATAGCCCTCCATAATATTAAGCCGTTCGTACTCTCTTTTTTTGAGCGTATATCTTGTTTCCGGATCAAGATCCGCTTTGCTGTCGGGGTGGTCTATAAGAAATTTGTTTATTACTATATCCTGACCGCTGTAGAGGAGAATACAGTCGGAGGGCTCGCCGTCTCTGCCTGCCCTGCCTGCTTCCTGATAATAGCTTTCCACATCTCTCAGCATATTATAGTGTACAACATAGCGGACATCGGATTTATCAATGCCCATTCCGAAGGCGTTTGTGGCCACAATTACATTTTTCCTGTCAAATATAAAATCGTCCTGATTTTCACGTCTTTCTTTGTCGGTCAGCCCTGCGTGATATTTTGTAACGCTTATGCCCTTTGCCGAAAGTCTTTCATAAAGCTGTTCAACGGTTTTTCTCATAAGACAATAGACAATTCCGTTTTGGTTTCTGTGGCTTGATATGATTTTAAGAAGCTCCTCAAGCTTATTTTGGGGCTTTCTTACTCCGAAATAAAGATTTTTTCTGTCATAGCCCGTGCTTATTTTAAGTGGGTCAACAAGACCCAAATGAGTTGTAATATCCTTTTTTACCGCCGTTGTGGCCGTAGCCGTAAAAGCGGCGACCGTTGGACGGTTTTTAAGCTTATCTGCAAATTCGGCGATTTTTAAATAGCTGGGTCTGAAATCCTGACCCCACTGTGAAACACAGTGAGCCTCGTCTACGGTAACAAGGCTTATATCGGCTCCCTCCGCAAAGCTTACAAAACTGAAGGTTTCAAGTCTTTCGGGAGCAACATATATAATCTTATAGGCTCCTGCCGCAGCCCTGCCGAGAGCCTTTGAAAACTGGCCGGGAGTTAAAGAGCTGTTTAAATATGCCGCAGGAATACCGGCCTGTATAAGAGCAGTTACCTGATCTCTCATTAGGGAAATAAGAGGAGAAATAACAAGGGTAATACCCTCAAGCATAACCGCCGGAACCTGATAACAGACAGACTTCCCCGACCCTGTAGGCATAATCCCCACAACGTCTCTGCCTTCCAATATTGCGTCAATAATCTCCTCCTGTCCCTTTCTGAAAGAGGAGTGACCGAAATAATCCTTTAAAACCTGAAGCTTGTCCATAAATATAACTCCCTTAAAAATATAAGTGTATCAAAATCTTAATAATTATAACACCAAAACCCTTAGCTAATCAAGTAATTTAATAAAAATCGTATGGTA
Organism: Clostridiales bacterium; assembly: GCA_021201395.1. Taxonomy (GTDB): domain Bacteria; phylum Bacillota; class Clostridia; order Lachnospirales; family CAG-274; genus JAJQCI01. The sequence continues at coordinate 20,115 of JAJQFB010000136.1, forward strand.
TTTATAATACAATAAAGCTAAACAGGGCAATAAGCTTTTGCCTATTACCCTGTCTGTTTATTTTAAAGATATTTTATTATTTGTTGATACTTACTCAGCCGGTATAGCTGTAGGCACTGTTAAGAACCTTTCTGAGAATCTTTGCTGCGTCATTGGCTGTCGATTCGCCGTCGCCGTCTATGTCAGAGGTGTTCCATGTGTCTTTTGCTTCCCCTGTAAGAACATAGTGAAGCATTGCAGCTGCATCGTTTGCCGTAAGAACGCCGTTTCCGTCAACATCGCCCGCAATACCGCTTTTGGTGCTTTCGGTTTCTGTTTCAGTAGGTGTCTCTGTTGTAGATTCCGTAGTAGTCTCTGTTGTAGATTCCGTAGTGGTTGTACTGTCAGAGGCTTCAAGGGCTACGCTTGCATAGTAAATATATGTTTTTGTCGTACCCTTTGTAATCTCGTGGCTGCCTGCTTCAAGCTCAAGTTCGAGGGTGTAAACTCCCGAACCCAGTGATGAATCAGCCGTTAGAGAATATGTTGTACCGTCAACCTTAACCGTAGGACTGTCGATTGATGCATAGAAAATCAATTTCAAAGTTCCCGCAGTTGTTATTGAGAATGAAATACTTGTAGAAGATTCCATTTTTTTAGCTGCATTAAGGGTTTCGCCGTTGTATGTAATGGGGTAATCATCAGCGTTATCCCATGGGCTGCCTGTGAAAGAAACACCGAGAGTATTTTCGCCGGATGTTACATTCCAAACAAGAGTACCCTCCGATGGAGCCTCTGTTGTGGTTTCGGTGTCGTCCTCTTCCTCTGTAGTGCTTTCCGTTTCTTCCTCTGTTGTGGTTTCGTCTGCATCGCCGTCATCTACAAGGTCATCATCGTCATCGCTGCTGCTTGAGGTGTAGGAAACGCCTACGAAAGAAACATTTATTCCGCCTGAGGAAGAATAAATATAATAGGTTCCCGCCGACAGAGTATCCGTTGTTTCTGTATTTGCGGAAGCTGAGCTTAAGGGAGCATTAACCTCTTTATAAGTAGTTGTTCCGTCAGTAATAAGTAAGGTTCTTTCTGCCGATGAAGAGCTTGAAATTGCCGTTACGGTAATAGTACCCTCTTCCGTAAGGGTTACTTCAATAACTCTTGTGCTGTTTGAACCGTCCACCACACCTGAACCGCCCAGTCTTATTTGGCTGCCGTTTATTGTAACTGTCTTGTCGGAGGAAGCATAGATTGTAAATGCTCCGTTTGTTCCGAGACCTGTTGTTGTTGAAGAAAGTGTTTCCGAGGAAACATCCTCGCCTGTAAGCGTCAGGTCATAGCTTGTCTGTCCGCTTGTGGAGCCGGGGTTAGCCGAGGGCTCGTCTGACTCTGAGCTTAAGGAAGCTGCGTCTGCTGCGTTGGCTGCGTCTCTGACTGTATAGTCTGTACATCCGTCAACACCTGTTGCGGCACTGGGGTCTGCGGAGGAATTAACTGCCGATGAATCTACTGTTCCGCCTACTACTCTCAAGGAAGATGTGTAATTTGTTACCATTGTCTTAAGAGCAGAGATAACGGCGTAGTTTGTGTCCTCTGTGCTGTCTACGAAAGTATAGAATATATCGCCGCCGTTGCATCTTCCGGAGTCGGCCATAACTATAGCCGGAACATCGGCCGCATCGTCTACATCGCTTTCGTCAACACCTAAGTATACGGAATTTTCCGTATCGAAGTTGTTATAGCTTCCGCCAGCTGCCGAAATCGTGGACGGAATTTGTTCGTCCCTTGTTTCAACAATGTAGCCGTCGAAATCGTCATTGTTTACGGAATAGTCCGTATAGCCGTAGGAGCCTGTCATTATGTTTTCATACATCTTTATAGGTGTACCTGTTTCGCCCGAAAGAACGGAACCGGCTTCGTGACCCTGACCGCCTATAAGAACGGGGTATTTACAGTTTCTGAAATAGTTCTGTTCAACAAAAAGGCTTGAAGCCATAGCCGAAGCTGCACCGTATTTGGCATTTCCGTCAAAATAGTTGTTGTAGATATGTACTGCCATTGTTCTTACACGGGGATGTCTTGAATCCGAGTGGTCGAACCAGTTGTGATGGTAGGTAATATAGTTGTTTCCGCTTTCGGACTTCATACCGCAGAGAGATGATTTGCCCGAATCCCAGAAATGGTTATAGGAAATTGTGATATACTGTGAATCGTTTTTAATGTCTACGGTTCCGTCGCCCTTAGCCTGGTCGCTGTCGCCGCCGGCCTGACCGTAGAAGAAGTCCATATTGTGAACCCAAATATTTGCGTTGTCTGTGTCCATTGAGATTCCGTCGTCCATACAGTTGAGGATAGCGAAATTTCTGAACTCAACATTTCCCGCATTCCTTACAAGGAAGCCGAAGCCGCTGACAGCCGCATCGTTGCCTATACCCTCAATAGTCATAGGCATAAGCGCATAGCTGTTCTTGCCCTTAACCTGAATACCCTCTGCGGAGCTTCCGAAGTAGTCAACATCGTCGTCGGTTATTGTTCCTATAATACGGAAAGCTATAGGCGTTGTGTCGTAGCCCTTCTGATAACCGTAGATAATATCCTGTAAACCTGTGTAGGTCGTTGTTGTACCCTTGCTGCTTGTAATGATGTCTGTTGTAATTGTTGCGGCATTTTCGGCGGTTACATAGAATACCTTTGCGCCGTCCTTAAGAGTACCGTCGTTGTTGTAGGCACCTATGCCGCCCTGGCTGCAGTAAGTTGAGCTTGTTGAGAAAGCAGAGCCGCTTCTGTCATAAGCCGAAACGGTGATGCCTGTTACCTCGGCTGAAGCCAGTTCACTGCCGCCTTGGGAATCATAAGCCACAATCTTCATATCATAGCTGCCTGCCGCAAGACCTACGGCATCGGCTCTTATGTATGTGTCATACTGTCTTATAAGCTCATCGTCAAGAATTTCGTAGGTTGAAGAACTTGATTTCTTTACATAGGCCTCATAGAAGCCCGCTCCCGATACGGAAGTCCATTCAGCGTAGGCTGTTTCAAACCACCCCTCCGCTATAACCGTTAAGTCAGCGGCCCCTGCCGATATCTGACTGAACGTAAAGCACGAAAAAAGCATAACTACAGAGATAACTATGCTTAATACTTTTTTGACACTTTTCTTTGTCAATTTAGTTTCCTCCTTTACAGTATAAAACCGCATAAAATCAAAATTTATTTCTGTTTTTATTATATATCCTTATTAAGAAAAAAGCAATATAAATTTTATTTTTAAACCCGTCTTTAAGATTTAACACCATAATTTTTACCCGTCTTTAGGATTTAACACCATAATTTTTAGGGGACAAAAGATATTTTGTATG
>JAJQFB010000033.1 GCA_021201395.1 Clostridiales bacterium
TGGTTACACCCTTAATTGAAAAATTGCCCCTTAAATTAAATAAATGACATTGGTTAAAACTGATTTGCCGTAAGGTGAGCCTGTAGGCTATAATATTAAGGAGGAAATAATAAAATGGATTTGGTAAATATCAGAGAGCTGTTTAAGAACAGTGAAAAGTATATTGGAAAGGAGATTTCCGTAGGAGGGTGGATAAGGAGCAAGAGAGATTCTAAGACTTTCGGCTTTATCGTTATAAACGACGGAACCTATTTTCAGCCCTTACAGGTTGTTTATACGGACAGGTTGGACAATTTTGCCGACATTTCAAAGGTGACTATAGGCTCGGCTCTTACGGTTAAGGGGGAGTTGGTGGCTACGCCTAACGCAAAACAGCCCTTTGAGATTCAGGCTTCTGAGGTTAAGGTTGAGGGGCTTGCGGCGGCAGACTATCCCTTGCAGAAAAAACGCCACACCTTTGAATATTTGAGGATAATAGCCCATCTCCGCCCCAGAACAAACACTTTTTTGGCTGTTTTCAGGGTGCGTTCCCTTATTGCCCACGCTATACACTGCTTCTTCCGGGAAAGAGATTTTGTATATGTTCACACGCCTATTATAACGGGCAGCGACTGCGAGGGGGCAGGGGAGATGTTTCAGGTAACCACAATGGATTTAAACAATCCCCCCAAAAACCCCGACGGCAGTATAGACTACAGCAGGGACTTCTTCGGAAAATCCACAAATTTAACCGTAAGCGGACAGCTAAATGTTGAAACCTATGCTATGGCCTTTAAAAATGTCTACACTTTCGGCCCCACATTCAGAGCGGAAAATTCAAACACACCCAGACACGCCGCCGAATTTTGGATGATAGAGCCTGAAATTGCCTTTGCGGATTTACAGGACGATATGGATTTGGCGGAGGATATGCTTAAATATATCATAAGCTATGTTTTGGAAAACGCTCCCGAAGAAATGAAGTTTTTCAATCAGTTTGTGGACAAGGGGCTTATAGAGCGGCTTAACAATGTTTTAAATTCCAAATTTGCCCGTGTAACCTATACTGAGGCTGTTGATATTCTTAAAAAGAACAATGACAAATTCGACTATAAGGTTGAATGGGGCAGCGACCTGCAAACAGAACACGAAAGATATCTTACGGAGACTGTTTTCAAGCGGCCCGTCTTTGTTACGGACTATCCAAAGGAAATAAAGGCCTTTTATATGAAGCTTAACCCCGACGGAAAGACAGTAGCCGCCATGGACTGTCTTGTTCCCGGAATAGGGGAGATTATAGGCGGAAGCCAGAGGGAGGACGACTACAATGTTCTGCTTTCGAGAATGAATGAGTTAGGCCTTAAAGAGGAGGACTACGGCTTCTATTTAGACCTGAGAAAATACGGCACAGTCGCTCACGCAGGCTTTGGGCTTGGCTTTGAAAGAGCCATTATGTATATGACGGGTATGTCAAATATAAGGGACGTTGTGCCGTTTCCGAGAACGGTTAATAATTGTAAATTATAGAAAAGGAGATTTTAAAATGGAGAATTTTTACATTCCGGAGGGCTATAAATCTGCTCTCGATTTACACGAAACACAGATTGCTATTAAAAAGGTTAAGGATCACTTTCAGTCCTCCCTTTCAAAGCAGCTTAATCTTGCAAGAGTAACGGCGCCTTTGTTTGTCGACCCGAAAACCGGGCTTAACGACAACTTAAACGGTGTTGAGAGGCCTGTTTCCTTTGATATTAAGGAAATGGACGGAAGAGAGTGCGAGATTGTCCACTCTCTTGCGAAGTGGAAAAGAATGGCACTTGAGCGTTACGGCTTTGTTTACGGCGAGGGGCTTTATACGGATATGAACGCTATACGCCGTGACGAGGTAACGGACAATCTTCATTCCGTTTTTGTCGACCAGTGGGACTGGGAGAAGGTTATAAACTATGAGGAGAGAAACGAGGAAACCCTTAAGAGCGTTGTGGAAAAGGTATATTCCGCTCTTAAAAGGACGGAGAAGTTTATGGCAAGCGAATATGACTACATAAAGCCTATGCTTCCCGACCATATTACATTTATAACAACACAGGAGCTTGAGGATAAATATCCCGACCTGCCCCCCCCAGAGAAAGAGAGCATATGGAAGCTAAGGACAAGGGTGCAGTCTTTGTTATGAAAATAGGGGGACTTTTAAAAAGCGGCATAAAGCACGACGGCAGAGCGCCGGACTATGACGACTGGGAGCTTAACGGCGACATTATCGTCTACTATCCTCTCCTTGACATAGCCTTTGAGCTTTCTTCAATGGGCATAAGAGTTGACAGCGAAAGTCTTGTAAAGCAGCTTAAGCTTTCAGGCTGCCCCGAGAGGGCGGAGCTTCCTTTCCAAAAGGCAATTATAGAGGAAAAGCTTCCCTACACGGTAGGCGGCGGAATAGGCCAGTCCAGAATTTGTATGTATTTCTTAAGAAAGGCTCACATAGGCGAGGTTCAGGCTTCCGTTTGGGGAAAAGAAACCTACAGAGAAGCGAAGAAATTAGGCGTAAATATACTGTAAAAACACTGCAAAACAATACGGGGAATTTCCGGATAAAAGCGGAAATTCCCCGTATATTTTGGGGTATTGATTTGTGGAAATTTCACATAATACTCACGAAGATATTACAAAAATTTATTTTTAATATGTTGACAACTTTTGTACCTGACTTCCGTCGGTTTTCTCAAAACATAGTACTCAGGAATCAAGCAGCATA
>JAJQFB010000046.1 GCA_021201395.1 Clostridiales bacterium
GTTATGCAACTTTTTATTTATTGTACAAAATTTCTTACTTTCACGTTATTCCTCCTGAAAAAATCTTTTATTATCATAAGTATACAACTAATCGCTTAATTAGTCAATTCCTTAAAATAAAATTTTCCCGCGCCTGTAATATTGCGGTAACAAAATGTTCATCAAACCGTAACCAAACAATAATCTTTCTGTTATTGACTTTTCCCCGAAATTAAGGTAAATTAAATATACAGGGTCGGCAAAGACAGTCGGCTTAAATCATAATTAAATTTTGCAAGCTATGCCCCCTATAGCTTCGCCGGAATCATAAAAACAAGTGTTAAGTTGTTTTCACGATAAAAGATTCCGATAGTTTCTTTCTCCTTTTTTTCATTATATAAACTTGACTCCCTGCCCCGTCGGCAGGGAGATTTTTTCTTAATTTTTATACTGCCGCAAATATTGACAATCTCTTTTTTATGATATATACTTTAATGGTAATTTAAAATAAAAACACAAAAGAGGGATTAGCTTGAACATTATTATAAAGGAATTTGACAGAAAAGACATAAGGTCTGCCATTGAAATTTGGAACGAGGTGGTTGACGAGGGGCTTGCCTTTCCTCAGCTTGAGGACTTAACCGAAAAAACGGGCATTGAATTTTTCGAGGGGCAGAGCTTTACGGGCTTAGCCTTTGATGCCGACACGGGAGAGACCGTGGGCATATACATACTCCACCCCAACAACGTAGGCCGCTGCGGCCACCTCTGCAACGCAAGCTACGCCGTTAAGTCCTCTCACAGAGGCCACGGCATAGGGGAAGAGCTTGTGTGCCACTGCATAAAAACGGCTCCGAAAAAGGGCTTTAAAATATTGCAGTTTAACGCCGTTGTAGCCACAAACACAGCCGCCCTCGGACTATATAAAAAGCTGGGTTTTACACCCTTAGGCGTAATCCCCGAGGGCTTCCTCTTAAAAAACGGAACCTACGAGGACATAATTCCCCACTACATTACACTGTAAAAGAAAACACATATAAAGCCGCTCTTGCCGCATATATAAAACAAGGAGAACCGAAATGAAAAGACCTATGCCCGTATTTTTAGCCTTTCTGATTTTAGGAATAATATGGGGTTCTCTATCTCTTTCACCCTTGTGGTTTTTCATTGCTTCTCTTTTTATTTTCACACTGGGCTTAAGCTTTATGATCTTCTTTAAAATAAGACTTTTTATAATACTGCCCTGCCTTTTTGTGCTGGGTTTTTTATTGTCTTACAACAAAACAAATGAACTCAATGCCCTCTGCGACGGCCTTGCGGACAGCCGCATAAATCTGACGGCTCAGGGCGAGGTTACAGATGTAAACGCCAAAAATCTGACCCTCAAAACAGATAACTTCGGCGAAATAGGCGAATCTTCAAAGGTGGTCAAAATAATCTGCTATACGGATGAACCCTCCGCCTGCGACATAGGCGACACAATAACCGTAACGGGCAGGCTTAACACACTAAGCCCCAAATACAACCCAAGCGATTTTGACGAAATTCAATATTACAAATGCAGGGGCATAAGCTATAAAATGTATGACCCGAAAATAGGCTATATATCCTCAAACCGCAATATACCCTATTATTTAAGCCTTTTGAGAACCAAAGCCGGCACCGCCTTAGACAATATGTATTCCGAGGAAAACGCAGGAATTTTAAAGGCTATGCTTTTAGGCGACAAAACCTATCTTTCCGAAGAAACGGAGCTTCTCTACAAAAACGCCGGCATATATCATATTTTAGCCATTTCAGGCCTGCATATTTCCCTCATCGCCGCAGGTCTTATGTTTCTTTTCAGAAAACCCCGCCACAGCCTGATAATAATTGCCCTTTTGTTTTCATATGCCCTCTTTACGGGCTTAAGCCCCTCTGTAGTCAGGGCAGTAATTATGATGAGCGTTTTGTTAATCGGCAGGCTCATAGGCCGCCGCTATGACCTTATTTCCTCTCTTTCATTTTCGGCTTTCCTGATTCTCGTTATAAACCCTATGTACCTGAGGGACTGCGGCTTTCTCTACTCCTACTGTTCCGTTTTGGGCATTGCCCTCTTCGGCAGACACTTTTCAAACGGTTTAAAAGCAATTTGGGGCAAAAAGACAAAGCCTCAACGCCTTATTGCGGATTCCATAGGTACAAGCTTAAGTGCAGTCTCTATAACAAAGCTTATAAATATGTGGTTTTTCTACGGTATTTCCGTCTACGATTTTATATCAAATCTTATCGTTCTGCCCTTTGTGGGCATAGTCCTGTTAAGCGGCACTTTTTCAATCCTCTTCTATGCTCTTAAGCTTAAAATTTATACCCTTTTTGTATTTGTCGCCGAATTTATACTGAATTTCTATAAAATAAGTGCCGAGGGTATAGTCTCCCTGCCCCTTTGTGTCATCACAACAGGCAGACCCGTCCTTTCCTTTGCCCTGCTCTACATAATTTTCGTAATTGTATTGAAGCTGTCAATATTGTATAAGAACAAAGCGGCTGTTGCGGCGGCGGTTTTAACTCTTTCCTCGGGCATATTTATACACAGGACAGAGCTTAACAGAGACAGAATTGCCTTTCTCTATGTAGGTCAGGGCGACGGTATTGTAGGCTTTTCGGGTGGCATAACCTTTGTTTACGACGGCGGAGGCACAAAGGAGGACCCGAACGAAGCCGATGAAGGCACCTACACAATTCTCCCCTATCTCGAATATTCAGGCAAAACAAGGGTGGACTATGCCTTTATAAGCCACATAGACAATGACCATATGAAGGGCGTTTACGAGCTTATAGGCAATATAGAAATCGGCGGAATTTATCTGCCCGAAGGCAGTTACTCCTCCGACCTCTATACTCTTTTAAAGGAAAAAGCCGAAGCTTATAATATTCCCATAACCTACTTTTCCGCCGGAGACAGCCTTGAAGTAAATGATGAAGCTTTCTTTAGCTGTGTCTATCCCTTTTTCCGACCCTCAAGAGGAAATTACGGACGTAAACGATACAAGTATGGTTCTTAAGCTGAACCTCAAAAACGCCTCTTTCCTCTTTACGGGCGATATAACCTCCGCCGCCGAAGCGGAAATTCTAAATTCGGAAGCGGATATTTCCGCAAATGTTATAAAAATACCTCACCGCGGCTCAAAATATTCCTCATCAAAGGCCTTTATCGCCGCCGTTTCGCCCTCTCTCGCCGTAATTTCCTGCGGTAAAAACAATGTCTACGGCTTCCCGAACGGGGAAACCGCAGACACCTTAAATGAATTTGAAATACCATATTTGACAACGAACACAAGAGGAGCCGTTATAATTACTCCCGAAAAGGATAAGCTCAAGGTTGAAACCTCACTTTCAGAATAAAACCTCATCGGCGGCTCTCTCCAAATCCTGCTTTTCCATAAAGCCCACAAGTCGCCCTACCTCTCTGCCCCCTTTAAAAAACAGAAAGGTAGGCGAGGCCATAACTCCGTATTCCGAGACTGTCTTTACTCCCTCGGAAATGTTTATTTTGGCTATTTTAATGTCCCTGCTTTCATCTGAAAGCTCCTCCATAATAGGCTCCATACGCCGGCAAGGCAGACAGCTTGAGGAATAAAACTCAACCATAGCCGGCTGGCCGCCCTCCACAATCTCCTCTCTAAAACTTTTATCGTCAACATTTATCATACCTGACACCTCAAATCAATTAATAAATTAATAATTTCACAAAACCTATTTTGTCCCCGAAAGCCCCGTATATACAGTCTAAAATATATTAATTTTTTTAATTTTTTGCCTTGTGCTTAATATAAAAGCAAAGTATTACGAGAAAAACAAAATAGGCCGTAAATATTATTCTGCTGCGGGGCAGAGGATAAAGAAGTATTAAATCGTAGAGACCGTGGAGCGTAAAGGGAACGAAAAAAGCCGGAAGTATGCTTTTTTTGCAAAATTTTGCCTTTGAAAGATAATAGCCCATAAAGGCGGCGAAGATACCGTGACAGGGCACAGAGAAAACACTTCTCAGAAGAGCCGTTTTAATACCGCCCAAAACAGGGTGGAAAACATAGCCCGTGTTTTCTGCGGCGGCAAAGCCCATACAGAGGAAAACGGAATAGAATATGCCGTCAAAGGGTGTGTTATAGGTTTTAAAGTTGTATATAAGCAGGCACAGAACCCCAAGCTTTATAAGCTCTTCGGGCAGAGAGGCGGTTATAAAGGCCTCGTAAAAAGCCCTTAAAAAGGCGTTTTCTATTGACAGATTCAGTCTGTCCGCCGTCAAAACTATGGGGGCATATGAAACAAGCCCGTATATAACGCACAAAAGAGCCGTATAAAAAGGCTCTTTTTCTTTGTCGTATAAATAGATGTAAATACAGAAAAGTACAGAGGGAAGAAGAGAAAGCTTTAAAAGAAGCAAGCCTGTCACCTCGTTTTTTAAAGCTATTTTAACCCTTCTTCCTCTTTAATATTCTTATATCCGGGCCGAAAAAGGGAACAAACTTATATTCCCCCACTATTCTTGAAAAAATTCTTTCGGAATAAAGCTGTTTTATATCCGAAAGAGAAAGGTTTGTGGATATTATAACAGGCTTTTTGTTTACAAGACGGTGGTTTATGATATTGAAAAGCTCCGCCGAAGAGGCTGAATTTATGTTTTCGGTGCCTAAATCGTCTATTATAAGAAGATAAGCGTTAAACACACTGTTTTTGTAGTCGCTGTCGGTTTCTCTTCCGAAGCGGTCTTTTATGAGCTTATCGAAAAGAGAAAAGGCGCTTTCGCACACAACCTCCTCTCCCCTTTCAATAACTTCCCTTGCTGTGGCGTGACAGAGAAAACTCTTACCCAAACCGGGGCTTCCCGTAAAAAGCAAATTCCCCTTAGGGTTTTGGGCAAATTTTTTACACATAGCAACAACATTTTCCATATATTTCCGCTCGGAGGTTTTAATTTGGGGGTTTATTTCGTCGGAATAATAATCAAGAGAAAACCGCTCAAAGGTTTCATCATCGTTTTCGCTTTTTACGGAGCTTCCCGAAAACATTTTCTCCCTTGCCGCAGCCTTAAAACAAACACATTCTTCATTTTCAACAAAGCCCGTGTCACGGCAAAGAGGACATTCGTAGACGTTTTCGAGATAGCCGGGGGGATAGCCCTTTTGAGAAAAAAGAGAATTTTTTTCCGCAAGAAGAGCCTCGGCTTTTTCCCTGTAGTCACGGGAAAGATTCTGTCTTGTCTGTAAATCCGTTTGACAGCCGAAAAGCTTTGCCAAAGATGTATTAAGGCTTAAAAGCTCCCCGTCTATATCTCTTATTCGGGGGACAGCATTGTAAACCTCGGCTTCACGCTTAGCCGAGAGTCTTTTTGCTCTTGTCTGTTTTTCGTTGTAAACCTGCATAATATCTCTGTATAGCTCAGGCGTCATCTTTATCCCCCTCCAAAAGCTCTAAGGTCAAATCGTTTATTGCCTTTTCGTCATATTCTCTGTCGTTAAAATTGTTAAAGCTGTTTGTCTTTCTGACAGGCGTAGCCGAAGAGACCGCCGTTTTTTCCGGCTTTCTCTTTTTAAGCATAGCTTTATGCTCCTCGGTAAGCTTCTTTGCCTGTTCCACGGTTTTTATGTTGTTTTCAAGCCAGCCTTTAAGGGTTTTGTCAGCATAAGCCCAGCTTACCTTTCCCGTATTTATAACCGCCTCTTCGCAGGCCTCAACAACAAGCTCCAAAGGCTGTTTATTTGCAACAAGCCATTTTTCTATGTACTTCTTTTCCTTTGCGTTTGCCAATCTGCCGCTTATGCCGAAAGCCGCCAAAACCTTTTTAAAATCGCCGTAGTAGAGCCTTAAATAGTCCTCGGCTTCCTCCATAGTCTTTATATTTTTTTCAGACCAGTCCTGAGCTATTTTCTCTATGTAATTTATACTTGAATTTCCTGCCTCGGCGCAGTGACCCAAAAGAATTATTATAACCTCCGTAGGCAGGCGGTAATAGTCGTAAAGGCTTAAAATGGTGCTTTGCTCCTTTTGACCTAAAGCCTTTCCCAAAATTGCGCTTGCGGTGGATATAAGCTCGGCTATTTCACTGTCGGCAGCCTGCATTTTTGAAATCTCCGACGGGCTGTAGCTTGGCTTTACGGGCTTGTCGAAAAGCCCCTCCCTGTCCCAGTAGGTTATTATTTTTTCTATAACCTCACTGCTTAGGGAAAAGCGGTCGGAAAGCTCGGCCACTGAGGGGAGCTTCCCCTTAAGAGCCCGTCTTGCTATATAGATATAAACGGCAATATAAGTGCTTTCTATGTTCCCCACATATCTGTCTATAAAATCGTTTGACAGGGGGGTGAAATTTACAAGATTTTCAGTGTTTATATAATACATTTAAATTCGTGCAACTCCTGACTTGACTGCCGCCTCGGCTACTGCTGCCGCTATGTTTTTCGATATGTTCTTGTTAAAGGGAGAGGGTATTATAATACCGTTTTTTAAATCCTCCTCGCTGACAAGAGCGGAAATAGCGTCCGCCGCCGCAAGCTTCATTTCTTCGTTTATGTCCCTTGCCCTTACGTCCAAAGCCCCTCTGAATATGCCGGGAAAAGCAAGAACGTTGTTAATCTGGTTGGGATAGTCAGACTGCCCCGTAGCCACAACCTTAGCCCCTGCCCTAAGGGCTGCATCCGGCATAACCTCCGGAACAGGGTTTGCCATAGCGAAAATTATAGGGTCGGGATTCATTGTCTTTATCATTTCCTCTGTCAAAAGACCGGGAGCTGAAACGCCTATAAATATATCCGCTCCCTTTATGCTGTCCGTAAGCTTGCCCTTAATCCCTCTCGGGTTTGTCATTTCCGCAAGCTGCTGCAAATATGGGTCTCTGTAGCAATTATCCTTGTTTATGACTCCGTGAATATCGCAGAGGGTTATGTCCTTAAAGCCCGCTCTCAATAAAAGCTTTGCTATTGCCGTGCCTGCGGCTCCTGCCCCCGACATAGCAACTCTGCACTCCTCAGCCTTTTTTCCCGTAAGCTTAAGGGCGTTTCTTATGCCCGAAAGAACGACAACGGCGGTTCCGTGCTGGTCGTCGTGGAATATGGGTATATCTACGGCTTTTTTAAGCTTTTCTTCAATCTCAAAGCATCTGGGCGCCCCAATGTCCTCAAGGTTTATGCCGCCGAAGCTGCCTGAAAACATAGCTATGGCCTTTACAACCTCGTCCGGGGTCAATGTGCTTACGCATAGGGGAATAGCATCAACGCCGCCGAATTCCTTAAAAAGAACGCATTTCCCCTCCATTACGGGCATACCCGCCATAGGGCCAATGTTACCCAAACCCAAAACAGCCGTTCCGTCCGTTATAACCGCTACCGTATTATGACGTCTTGTAAGTGTATAGCTTAAATCGGGGTCTTTCTTTATAGCAAGACAGGGCTCCGCAACACCGGGAGTATAGGCTATTGACAAATCGTCCGTGGTTTCAAGGGGACAGCGCAGTTTTATCTCAATTTTTCCTTTCCACTCTGTATGCTTTTCCATAGCAGCTTTCTTATAATCCATTTCCGTTCTCCTCGCTTTCTTTTTATAATCCATAACCATTATATCACCTTTTCGCCGGGATTAAAAGCATATTTTTTACTGAGTTTGTAATTTCACTTAATATAATGTTCATTACCCATAGGGCTGTATATCTTAATTATACCGAAAAACACGGGTTCAAACACCAATCGAACCCGTGTATCTGAAATTTTATTTATGCCGCTTCGCTGCCTTAAGCACTCCTGCCGAGCATATACTCCTTAGCTTTAGCCTCTGAAATATCAAACTTTTTCATAATTTTTTCTTTAATGTCGCTTTCCGCTACATTAAATTCACGATAAGCCTCAATCAGCGTTAAAATTGCTGATTCTTTTGCAGCTTTTGCCGCAGCTTCATTCCTCATATCCTCCAAAACTTTACACATTTGCCGGACACCTCCTTCTTCCTTAAAATAACGCACACGGTTTGCCAAAACGTCATAATACATATTATCTGCTGAGTTACATTTAAAATCATGGACTAATTTACCGAGAGCCGTTTCCTCGTCTTTATTTTCACCGTTTACAAACATAATATGCCGCTCGTCTCCAAGCAAATCATTACTTTCAATTTCCTTTGTTACATAATGGCGGAGAGGTTTTCCGTCTCCGAAAATATCGTTTTTCGTAAAGAAAATTACATATGTAGGCACAAGCCTGTCATAATCCTCATTCCTCTTTAAAAGCGTTGTGTCTATCATACTGCTGTAATATCTTGAGCGAAGAGGCAAATTCCCTCTGTCCTGACGCTGAATCTCTATATCATATATGCGGTGGCTGCTGTCCTCCGCCGATATATCAAGCCTGACAGAATGTCCCTCTACTCCTTTAATTTCACGCTGTTTGACAACCTTAATAACATTCATATCGTTTCTGTCAAAAATTATGTTTAAGAGCAGCTCCGTTCCTTCCTTGTTGTTTTCAAAAACAATGGCAAGAAAGTCATCGTCAAACAGCCTCAAAAGGCTTATTCTCTGCAAATCCTGTTCATACAGCCTGTCTCCCATATATCCGCCCTCCTTAATATAATAATACCACAGCAGGTCAAAATATTCAAGTGCTTAACCGCAAGATTTCAGACTTCTTTCTTTACATTCAAAGGCTTTTCTTACAAGCTCTTTAAAAAGAGCAAGCTGATCGGGGTCTTTTGAAAACATAAACTCAGGGTGCCACTGGACGGCCTGTATGTATTTTTTGTTCGGCATATACACCGCCTCCGTTATGCCGTCGGGAGAAAGAGCCATAGGCTTAAGGCAGGGGGCAAGGGCTTTTACCGCCTGATGATGGTAGGAATTAACTTCGATAACATCTTTTTTTAACAGCTTGTGAAGAGGAGTGTTCCTGAAGATGGTTACGCTGTGACAGGGTATATCATAGGGCGGCTTCATATGGTGTTCTACGGGTGACGGATGTTCCGTGGGAAGGTCTTTATAGAGGGTCCCGCCCAAAAGAGCGTTTATAAGCTGAATCCCACGGCATATGCCCAAAAGAGGTTTATCCGCTTCTATACAAAGATGTAAAAGCCTTTTCTCCAAAAAATCTCTGTCTTTGTTAATCCCCTCGCATTTATCCGTCAGGCTTTCTCCGTAAAGTTTCGGGTCAACGTCATTGCCTCCCGTAAAAAGAAAACCGTCGCAAACATCGAAAATATCCGGTATATCCCTTTCACAGGGCTTTAGGGGAAGAATAAGGGGAAGCCCTCCTGCGGCTGTTATGCCGTCTATATATCCCGGAACCATCCAAAGGCTGTCTTTATCATCGTCAAAAAGGGGTGTTACTCCTATAACAGGCTTCATATTTACCTCCAAAAAAATAACGGCGTATAAAACCGCCGCTTTGCAGTAAAATTATTTTTTATCAAATTCATTATATCACTTGTCTTAAAAGTATTCAATAAAATTTTATAATTTTTTAATGATTTTTATTTTCAAGTGTAATATAATAGGTATAAGGGAAGAGCTGATTAATCAGCGGTTCCTTAGGGAAACGATGATTAATTCGCCGAAGCAGATTTGCCGCAGATTTTTTCGAGTGTGAGGAAGGCATTTGAGGGCGTAGCCGGAGCCTACGTTGAAAATGCGTGACGAAGCAATCGGAAAAATCTGTGGTGAAGCTGCGAAGAGCTGATTAATCAGCGGTTCCTTAGGGAAATTTATTTTGAAGAGGGCGGTTTTATGTCAAAAAAGAAAAGCTTTGCTCTGGGCTTCGGGGCGGCTTGTCTGTGTTTTATTGTTATTTATAATATAAGAATAGGGCTGAATCTTTTAAACGGCGTTATTCCCGTTGACAAAAAGATAAGTATTATTGAAAAGCTTATAGATGAAAATTACGTAGAGGACGTATCTCAGGAGGAGCTTAAAGAATACATATATGCAGGATATGTGGCAGGTCTTGGAGATAAATATTCAACATATATGACAGCGGAGGAATTTAAAAGCTTTAAGGAAAGTCTTAACGGCTCATATTCGGGAATAGGGATTCAGGTCTCCCTTACAGAGGACAAAAATATGAAGGTGGAAGATGTTTACTCCGGCTCTCCTGCCGAAAAAGCAGGCCTCTTGCAGGGTGACATAATTTACTCCGTGGGGGATATTGAAATAAACGATGAAAACAGCTATTACGATGCCGTAAGCTTTATAAAAACAAGCGGGGAAGCCTTTAACATCAAGGGCCGTCACAGTGACGGAAGCGAATTTTCCGTTATGACCTCATCAGAGGATATAGACGTTCCCTCTGTCTGCTATACTATGCTTGAGGGAAATTTGGGCTATGTAAGGATAACGGAGTTTGAAGCCAACACGGCGGAGCAGTTTGACGAGGCCGTTGAAGCCCTTGAGGGTATGGGGGGACTTATTATAGACCTGAGAAACAATCCGGGAGGTTTTTTGACGACGGTAAACGACATAGCCGATACAATTTTGCCTGAGGGAACAATAACCTATATAGAATATAAAAGCGGCGAAAAGAAATACTATGACTCGGACGAAAGCTGCCTTGACTTGCCTATCGCCGTTTTGGTAAACGGAAGCTCCGCCTCAGCCTCTGAGGTTCTTACGGGAGCAATTAAGGATTACGGCGCAGGAACGATTGTAGGAACAACAACCTACGGCAAGGGTGTCGTACAAGACAGCTACGCCCTAAGCGACGGAAGCTGCGTCAAGCTGACAGTTGCAAAATATTACACCCCCAACGGCATATGTATACAGGGCGAGGGAATAGACCCCGACGTAGAGGTTTTTGCTCCCGAAAGCTTTACCCTGCCCTCAGTAACAGACAGCAAAGCGGAGCCGGATGTTGAAAACGACACACAGCTAAAAAAAGCCGTAGAGGTATTGGGCTGAAAATAAAAACATAAAATACAAAATATGAATTAATAAAGGTTCTTTCCTATGCTTTGATTTTGCCGTAATTTACAGCTTTCAAAACAGGGAAAGAACCCTTTAAATTTATTGTAAATCTTAAAATTAATATTACAGCTCCCTATAATTTTCTATAACCGCATTAACATTAAGGGAAACAAGCTTTTCCCCGGTAAGCATAGACGAAATTCCTATAACTATACCGATTTCGGCGGCTTGGGCGGCTTTTATGCATGCTTCCGAGTCCTCTATGACGATACAGTCCTCAGGGAGCTTGTTAAGCCTTTCGGCGGCTTTAATATAAATGTCCGGTTTGGGCTTGCCCTCGAAGCTTCCGTCCGACCATACACAAAGGCTTATATCAAACCATCTTGACAGCTTAAGCTCCCTAAAGAAAAATTTCAAATTACCGTAAGGAGAAGCCGTAGCTATTGTCAGGGGTATGTTTTCCGCCTTAAGCCTGTCCAAAAATTCGGGAAGTCCCTCGGCAAGCCTAAATTCATCGGGAGAGTCAAGGCAGAGCTGTCTGTAATATATTTCCTTTTCTTCGATTAAAACCTCTGTCTCCTCTTTCGTCAAATTTTCGTCAATAAAATATTTCAGTGTAATATCAGGATTCCTGCCGTGGACGTAAAGAGAAAACTCCTCCTCCGTTATGCTGCGGCCGGTTTTGTTTTTTATAAATTTCTTCCAGGACTTTTCTTGAATCCTTTGGCCGAAAATCATTGTTCCGTTAAAGTCAAAAATTACCGCTTTATTTTTAAATTCCATAAATCACCTCATTATTTTCTCCATGTGGCAGGCGAGAAAAGTATAAGCATAGGGAAGATTTCAAGTCTGCCTGCAAGCATATCGAAAATCAAAGTTATTTTTGACAGGGGATTGAAAAAGCCGAAGTTTTGGGTAGGTCCTACAAGGTTGAAGCCGGGGCCTATATTGTTAAAGGTTGCGGCTACGGCCGAGAAATTGGTTGTAAAATCGTAGTTTTCAAGGCTCAAAACAAGCAGAGAGGCAGCAAATATCAAAACATAGCAGATTAGGAAAATATTTGCGGAACGTACTACCTCATGTTCTATTTTCTTTCCGTCCATTTTAACTATTTTTACGCTTCTGGGATGTATAAGGCAGGAAAGCTCCTTTTTTGCGGTTCTGAAATATATTATGAACCTCGAAACCTTCGTACCTCCGCCTGTACTTCCGGCGCAGGCCCCTATGAACATAAGACCCAACATAATCATTTTTGAAAACTGAGGCCACAGGTCAAAGTCAAGGGTTGAAAAGCCCGTTGTTGTCATAACAGAGGCACACTGGAAAAAGGAGTGGTGGAGATTATAGAAGAAACCGTTTTCCGTTGCAAATGTCAAATTTATTGCAATAAGAACCGAAGCCGCCGTATATACTATGAAATACCACTTTACCTCCTCTATGCTGAAAGCTTCCTTTACTCTTTTCATTAAAAAGAAGAAATAAAAGTTAAAGTTTACGCCGAAAAGGAACATAAACACCGTACATATGTTTTGTATTAAGGAGCTGTAGCCCCCTATGCTGTCGGCCTTTATGCCGTAGCCTCCCGTGCCTGCCGTGCCTATGGATGTGCAGAGGGCATCGAATATAGGCATTCTTGCCAAAACCAACAGAACAAACATAAGAACCGTCAAAAACATATATATAGCGTAGAGATAGAGGGCGCTTGTCTTAAGCTTGGGAACCAGCTTGCTGACAGAGGGGCCGGGGCTCTCCGCTTTTATAAGCCTCAGGTTTTGACCGCCTCCCGCCATAGGGAGAATTGCCAAAACAAATACAAGAACGCCCATACCCCCTAACCAATGGGAGAAGCACCGCCAAAGATTTACGCAGCGGGAAAAGACCTCTACGTTGGGGGCTATACTTGCTCCGGTTGTTGTAAAGCCGGAAACTATTTCAAACACAGCGTCTATATAGCTTGGAATTTCTCTGCTTAACCATAAGGGCAGAGCACCTATAAGACCCAAAACAATCCAGCCCAGAGAAACGGAAACAAAGCCCTCTCTTGCGTAAAAGTGGTTTTCCGCCGAAAAGATTTTTGTCATAATATGACCGGCAATTATCGCCAAAACACCTACTATAAGGAAATATTTTCCCGATGATTCCCCGTAAACTACAGACGTTATAAACGGAAGAGCCATAAAAAGCCCCTCTATTTTAATTATCCAACCTAAAATAAAAAATATACTGTTATAATTCATATGCGTCACCCGTTGTTATATGTTGTTATGTGTTATTATACGTTTTTAATTATGTCTTCCAAATATTTGGGGCCTTTACCCGTTGTTGCGATTACAACTCTGTCATTTGTGGTTATTACATCATCGCCCATGGGAATAATTACTTTGCCGTGTCTTATAATAGTACATATAAGGGTGTTCTCTCTTATATGCAGGGTTTTAATGGGCTTGTCGGTGATTTTGGAGGAGCCCTTTATTATAAACTCAGAGGCCTCCGCCTTTCCGTCGGCAATTTTGTAAACGGCCTCCACGTTGCTGCCCATAGCACTCTGCATAGACCTTACGCACCTTACCATTTCCTCCGCCGTTATAAGCTTGGGGGAAATTATGCTGCCTAGGGGGAGGTTATAGACCATTCTCTCAAAATTCATTTTGTCAACCTTAGTAATAAGCTTTGCCTTTGAATATTTCCCCGCAAACAGCGCAAGCATTATGTTCTCCTCGTCGTGGTCGGTTAAGGAAACAAAGGCGTCCACCTTTTCAATGCCCTCCTCAAGGAGTATGTTCTGGTTCGTAGGGTCGCCGTGTATAATTATGGCATTATCCAAAAGCTCGCTTAAAACGTTGCACCTGTCAATTCTCGGAACAATTATTTTAACCTTTATTTTGTGTTTGAGAAGCATTCTCGCCAAATAATAGGATATTGTTCCTCCTCCGGCTATAATAACGTCCTTTATGGGCTTTGAGGCTATGCCTATAACGGCGAAAAGCCTGTTTAAATCCATAGGGGAAACAACAACATAGAGGTTGTCGCCGTATTTTATAATCGTGTCCCCGTTGGGGATTATAAGCTTTCCGTTTCTGTCTATTGCGGAAACAAGGAAAGGCAAATCCCTTATGGAAATTTCCTTTATCCGCTTGTCAATCCATGGTGAATTTCTCGACAGGGTCAGCCTTACCATATTTGCCATACCCTTGGCAAAGGTGTCCATTTCCATAGCCGAGGGCACCCTTATAAGGTTGAAAATATCCGTTGCGGCGGCAAGCTCCGGGTTTATGGCCATAAGAAGCCCCAGCTCCTCGCTTATAAAGCGTATCTCGTCATAATACTCCGGATGGCGTACTCTTGCGATAGTACGGCAGTTTCCGGCTTTTTTAGCTGCAAGACAGCTTAAAAGATTTATTTCGTCCCTGTTTGTAACGGCAATTAAAAGGTCTGTGTTTTCAATACCTGCGTCCTTTAGCGTGCGGTAGCTGCTGCCGTTTCCCACATAGCTCATAACGTCCAAATTGTCGTTTAAATTTAAAAGGTTTTCCTCGTTTGAATCGATAACAGTCAGCTCGTGTCCCTCGTCGTTTAGGGTTTCGGCAAGGGTATACCCTACCTTTCCGCAGCCCACTATAGCAATTTTCATATACAATACCCTCCCTAATCAAAGTTCTTACACCTATTTTATCACATTTTCCCTCAATATCATAGTATTTTTTCAGTAAATTTTAAAAAATACGGTTGTTTTTTCTGAATAATGTGATATTATAGATAGTAGCAGTTCGGTATGAGGCCAGCTGCATAAAAGTTCATAAGAAAAGACGGTGAGCCTATGGATAGTATGAAAATCGGCCTTAACGGGAACAAGCTTAAAATAATTGCCGCTCTGTCAATGACGGCGGATCATATAGGTTATATGCTGCTGCCGGAAGAGGTATGGCTCAGAGCCTTCGGCAGGCTCGCCTTTCCACTGTTTGCCTTTTTTATTTTTCAGGGTGCAAGGTATACCCATAACAAATTAAAATATCTTTCGGGCATACTTGGCTTGGGGCTTTTGTGTGTTTTTGGCTATTATTTGTACTGCGGAGAAATATATACAAACGCCCTTATTACATTTTCACTTTCCATCTGTATTTTGTACAGCATAAATTTTTTCAGAAAGAGCCTTAGGGAAAACAACTCCGCAAAACTTTTTATTTCCTGCGGAGCAATAATTTTTTCTGTTTTGGGGACATATTTTATCTGTAAATATTTAAAGGCCGATTACGGCTTTCCGGGGGCTATGCTGGCTGTTTCGGCAGAGCTTTCAACGCTTATAAATATAAAAGGAGAAAGGGAAAAGGACAAAAAATTTGCCCTTATAGGCTTTGCTATAGGTCTTATATGGCTGTCCTGTGAAATGGGCGGAAAGCAATGGCTGTGTCTTTTTTCACTTCCCCTGCTGCTCCTCTATGACGGCACAAGAGGGAAGCTTAATATGAAATATTTTTTCTACTGGTTCTATCCCGTTCATCTTATGGCTATAGGGACCGTAAGTATGTTTTTGTAAAAGCATAACTTTGCTCAAAAAAATTGTTTTCCCTCTTGAATTTCAGCTCGAATATTGATAAAATATATATAGGAAAACGATGACTGTAAAACGAGGAAATGTAAAATGGGCACAGCACGCAAATACAACACAGGGGTCAGCGGCATTGACTTTTCAAAATACAATTTTGATCCTGACAATATCGATATAAAGAGGCTGAGCAAAGAGGACAGAGCCGCCCTTGAGCAGGAATTTCAAAATCTCAATCTCTCCAACAGCTTCATTTTCAGCAAGACTATGGAGGATCCGAAAATTGCTAAGGATTTATTAGAGGAGATATTAAACATTTCCATTAATAAAGTCGTATATAATGAAGAGGAGAAAACCCTAAAGGAACAGTATTTTGACAAGGGCGTCCGCTTTGACGTATATATTAACGATGATAAAGGCACGATCTATAACGTGGAAACGCAGGCAGCGGACACAGACGACCTTCCCAGACGAAGCCGCTATTATCAGGGAAATATAGACACCAATGCCCTGAAAGCCGGAAAACTCTACAGGGATTTAAAGGACAGCTATATTATATTTATATGCTGTTTCGACCTTTTCAAAAAAGACAGCTTTATTTATACATTTACAAACAAATGTAAGGAATATCCCGAAATAGACCTGCAGGACGGCTCAACAAAAATATTCCTGAACACAAAGGGCCGCAAAGGAAATATAAGCCAAAGCCTGCTTGAATTTCTCTGTTATGTGGAAAATTCAACGGATAAGTTTGCCCATATATCCCAAAGCGGTCTTGTAAGGGAAATACACGGCAAGGTCAAACAAATAAAAGAAACCAATAAACTGGGGGTGAATTATATGACTATGACCATAAGAGACAGAATCAACGCCGACAAGGCAAGAAACGAAGGCTTTATCATCGGCAGAGACGAGGGTATTATCATCGGCAGGGACGAGGGCATTTTACAGGTTGCGGCTGAAATGTTAAAGAGCAACACTCCCATAGACTACATTATGAAAGTGACGAAGCTCAGCCTCGACGAAGTAACAAAGCTCCGCAGCGAATTAATTACTGCAAATCAGAGGATTTTTGATGAGATTTATTAAAAATCAGATAATATAATTTATGAGGTGAGATTTAAATGGCAAACTGTGAGGGCTGTCCTTCAAAGGGCAGCTGCGGAAAATCAAGCGAGGACTGCGGCGTTAAGCAGATTCCCGAAAACAAAATCAAAAAGGTTATAGGTGTTATGAGCGGCAAAGGCGGCGTAGGCAAGTCTACAGTCTCCGTAATGCTGGCAAACGACCTGGCGGAAAGGGGTTATAAAGTAGGTCTTTTAGATGCCGACATTACCGGCCCAAGCACTGTCCGCCTTATGGGCTTAACCAAAGAAAAGGCCTACAGCGACGGTGTGCACTTCCTGCCTGTAATAAGTGAAAAGGGTGTAAAGGTTATAAGCCTTAATCTTATGCTGGACGACGAAAACAGCCCCGTTATCTGGAGAGGCTCCCTACTTTCCTCCTGTGTTATACAGTTTTGGAACGAGGTTCTCTGGGGAGAGCTTGACTACCTTATAATTGATATGCCTCCCGGAACAGGCGACATAACACTGACGGTTATGCAGCAAATACCCATATCCGGAGCAGTTATGGTAAGCCTCCCTCAGGATATGGTTTCAATGATAGTCACCAAAGCCATAAATATGGCAAATATGATGAATATAAAGGTACTCGGCATAATCGAAAATATGAGCTATATAATCTGCCCCCACTGCGGTGAAAAAATCAACATTTACGGCTCAAGCTCAGACCTTGCCAAAAGGGCAGGCTCCGTTCTCTTAGGTGAGCTTCCCACGACCCCCGGCCTTGCCTCCTTTGCGGAAGAGGGTCTAAAGGCCGACCCTGACATAAAGGACAGGTTCAGCCGAATTACAGACAAAATAATAAAAATGGTATAATCAGACTCCCGTCGGAATAGATTAATAAAAACATTTCCTACGGGAGGATTTTTATGGAAATTATAAAAGAAAAAATAAACACAACATCTTCTGTCAAAAAAATCCATATAAACAAAACCGTTTCCAAATCTGTTAAAATACCGGATATTAACCTAAACGCAAGGACAGCGCCCCGGTGCCGCTCTTATGTATGTTTGACATCAGCGGAAACAGCCGAGGGGGCTCTTCTCTATAAGGGTGAGGCCAAGCTGTTTTTCGCCTGTGATCCCGACTCAGAATACATAAAACTAAGTATGCCTATAAGCGATGCCCTGCCCCTTGAGGGAGATGAAAAAGACTATGAATACAAACCCGAAAGTGCCCAAATTCTGTCAAACTCTGTTTCGTTTACCTCTGACGGCGATTTAAACTACAGCCTGAATATGGTTTTCAGCTTTATTGTTATTAAAAACAATGAATTTGAAATTATAAGCGACATAAGGGACATACCCTCGGAACAGACTGAAAAGTCCGCTTTTACACAGTGCCTCATAAAGTATTTTGCTCAGGAGACCTTTAAGATAAAGAATGACTTTAACTTGATAGACGTCATAGAAACGGACGAGATAGACGAAATAGACAACATCTATGAATCCCATATCACCCTTAAAAATATAGCCGTAAAAACCGACAGCGAGGGCATAACCGCCGAGGGCAACGCTCTAATAAACATAACCTACAACCCCAAAAGCAAAAACAGCTCCGTCAATTTTAAGAAAAAAATCCCCTTTTCCAAAGCCTTCCCTCTCAAGGGTAGTGTAAGCTTCTGCAATATGAATTTATCCGTCACAGACGACAATATTTTCGTAAAACAGGACGAAAACGGCAAAAGCTATATCATTGACTTTGAAATTGATATTTTGGCCTCATATTTCCTAATCTGCGAACAGAAGGTTTCCTACATAAGCGAGGTTCACGAGGTAAATAAAAAGATTGACACGGTTTGTGGAGATGTGCCCTATCTTTCAGCGGCCTGCCGAAACAGCAGCGAATTTGTGGTAAACGAGCCCCTTATGCTGGACGGCTCCGACCCTGCCATTTTCCAAATCTACCGCATAAACTGCACCGCCGTCACCGACACAGTAACCCCCTACCGTGACAAAATCACCGCCGAGGGCTTTCTGACCTCCGATATTCTCTATGCCGCAAAGGACGATGAAAACCCCATTTACTCTACAGACGGAGTTTTCCCCTACAAAAAATCCATAGAACTGCCGGGAACTTCAGAGACCGACGACACCTGCATTTACACAAACACGTCTGTTAAATATGCAGAGGGCAAAATCTCCGATGAAACGAATGTTTCCGTTGACGCCAAAATATCAATAACTGCCTATGCCTTTAAAAAGCACACAGCTTCCCCCCATAACAGATATAACCTTTACCGATATGACAGCGGAGGAGCTGAGTACCCTGCCCTCTATGGTTCTCTATATTATAAAGCCCGGCGACAGCCTTTTAAAAATTGCCAAAAAATATAACTCAACCGTTTCCGACATTACGGATATAAACAAAATAGAAGCCGCCGAGAGTCTTTCTCCCGGAGGGAAGCTTCTTATAGTTAAAAAGCTGTAAATATAAAGCACAAAATATAAAATGCAAAAGACGGAAGCCTCTGCCCGAATTTTGCTCCCGAAAGTCGCAAAACCCGAGCCACGAGGGGGAGCCACCTGCCACGCCTACGGCACGGCAGACGGCTCCCCGCAATTCTCCGAAATCGGCTTTCACGCAGTATTATTCAAAGCCTTAATTTATGCACAGCTAAACAAGTGAAAGGTAAAAGAGTTTTGGAGCCGAAGTTAAACTATTGTTAAAAGAGGTGTTTGCCCGACGGCAAACGCAAAACCTTTTAAACAGCACAAACCGAGGGAGATGTCAAGGGTCCGGAGGACTTGCGAAGCCCTTGACATCTCCCTCGGTTTGTGCTACTTATGCGGGTGCCGATCGGTGCAACAGGCAGCACCTCGCAGCTCAAAAACCGCTGACGCAAAACAGTTTTTAACCTGTTATATAAAAACCCCGTTTAAACGAATTGTCTAAACGGGGTCTTACATTTTTATTTAGCTAAATTACTGAGGTTTATATAATCAAGCCTAAACTTAATTATTCTTCAGCTTCTGTAGTTTCCTCGGATTCTTCATCAGTTTCTTCCTCTGATTCCTCATCGGTTTCTTCTGATTCTTCCTCTTCGGATTCCTCAGCCTCTTCCTCAGCTTCTTCTTCAGCGATTAATGTGCCGTAAGCTTCGTCAAAAGCTTCTTCTGTCATAATCCACTCTGAAGCGTCTGTTAAGTACCAGTAGGAGTTAGCTGCTGTAAGAACGTCTCCATAGTACCAAGCAGTTTCTGCATCGTCATAGATAGTAACGATTGAATCAAGATCGATGTCTTCGTCAAATGCTCTGCCTGTTGCTCTGTTTACAGCACTTACAACTTCAGCTCTTGTGATATAAGCGTTAGGTCTGAATGAACCGTCTGAATATCCGCTTAACCAGCCTGCGTCAACAGCTGCTGCGATATAAGCGTCTGCCCAGTGACCGTCAGTATCTGTGAAACCTGCGGAGCCGTTTTCGTCTACTGCTAAGAACTTAGAAAGTATAACTGAGAACTCAGCTCTTGTTATAGCCTTATCGGGGCCGAATGTACCGTCTGTGTAACCTGAAATTACGCCTCTGTTTGTCAGATAGCCTACATAGTCAGCATACCAAGCTGCTGAGCTTACGTCGCTGAAATCAGGTGTGCTTGCGGATACTTCGATAGAACCGGCAATAAGTCTTGAGAAGAGTGCTGCTGTCTCTGCTCTTGTTAAGTTATTCTGAGGCAGGAATGTGCCGTCAGTGTAACCAACCATATAAGCGAAGAAGTAATTGTCTGTCTGATAGAAGTCAACTACGCCGCCTCTTGTGGTTGTGCTTGTATCGTCAGATGCTGCTGTATCACTGTCAGCCGCTGAATCTGTGTCTTCCTCGGTTTCAGCCTCGGTGGTTGCGGTTGATGCCTTGTAGCTTGAACCGCCACCGCCTGAGCCGCCGCTTGATGAAGATGAAGATCTTACAGTGGTTGTTTCTGTAGTTTCATCAGCCGCTGTTGTAGCTTCTGTTGCAGTTTCAGTCTCAGTTTCTGTTTCAGTCTCAGTTTCTGTTTCAGTCTCAGTTTCTGTTTCTGTTTCAGTCTCTGTTTCTGTTTCTGTTTCTGTTGTAGATTCTGTTGAGGACTCTTCTTCAGCCTCGATTGTAATAGAACCATCAACAACATCAATCTGAACATCAGGATAAGATGTGTCGTTGGGTGCGCCTGCGAAGTCAGCTATAGCGCCGATAAGGTCGATGACTGTTCCGTCGGGAGCGGACTCTGAAACGGTGAACGTAAGAGTTGCGAGAACCGTAGTTTCCGTATGCTCTTCAAATACTCCGTCGTCATCAGTATCTCCGAGATAGAACGCAAGCTTAATCTTACCTGCTGCAAGGGCTGTCTTTCCGATATCATCTGTTGTATACAAATCGCTGTTTGTAATATTAGCAGAATCAATTACAATCTGAGCCTGTGCGCTCTGGTCTACAAGTGTACCTGAACCGCTGGGGTCAAGAGCACTGATTGTAAGACCGGTTACATATGTAGGATCGAATGTAATCCAGTATGTACCGTTGTTTACAGCCTCTGTAGGATCGTTAAGAGTTACATTTACGGAAACCGTTCCGCCTGCAACTGTGCTTACCTTGTCAATAACAAGTGTGTCTGAACCTGCTGTTGTGGGTTCTGTTGTGGGCTCATCTGCTACCGTTACTGTAACAGTACCGTTTGTAACGTTAGCCGTAATGGCTGTTTCTTCCGTTGCGGAAGGAATGTAGTTACAGTCAACTACCGTAAGAGTTACGGGAACTGTACCAACCTCAACGCCTGTAAAGGTAATCTTAGCAACTGTTGTGTCACTTGTAAAGGCATCTAAATAACCCATTGATGCAGTACCGTATTCAAAAGCAATCTTTAAAACGCCTGCTTCAAGAGATGTCTGGCCGATCATATCATCTGTGTAATAGTCGGGGTCGGCTGTTACGTGAGCAGATGAAATTGTAAGGTTTACATCAGCCGTAGCATCGTAAAGTGTACCGTCTGAAGCTATCATCTGAACTGCCGATGCCGTTGCGGCTGTGGGGTCAAATGTTACCCAGAAAGTAAGGTTGTTTACGGGTGTGCCTACATTTTCAAGATTAATCTCAAGATCTCCGCTTTCGCCAACCTTAAGATCTAAATCTTCGGCAACAAGGTCAACCTCGCCCTCAGCGGGAGTCTCTGTTGTAGGCTCTGTTGTGGGCTCGTCATCACCGCCGCCGCTGTTCTCAGATGCAATGTTAACTCCGTAAACATATACATTTGTTCCGACACCGCCGAAGTAGTATGTTCCCGCTGCTAAGCCTGTTAATGCAAGTTCATACTTTTCAGCCTTGTCAGCGCCGTCGTTTGTATAGGCTGCCAATGATGTATAATCACTGTCAAGGAATTCTATTGTTTTGTTGCTGTTTACATCGGCAAATACGGATACATCCGCAGTTTCGCTGAGCACAATCTGAATAACACGTCTTACTGTGTTTCCGGAACTTGCTATTACCTTGCTGGCATCAGAGCCTGTTCCGTAAATTGCATATGATGTTCCGTCTCCGGAAACGTCCTTGCCCGTAAGTGCTTCAACAGCCGTAATTGTTACGCTGCTGCCTGAATAAAGCACTTCATCGGCTGCATAGCTTGTAGCTGTACCTACTGTGTATGTGTAGGAATCAGACTCTTCCGAATCGGCCTCGGTTGTTGTTTCCGTTGTGTCGTCAACCTGAGCCTCTGTGGTTGTTTCGGTTGTGGTTTCTGTTGTGGTTGTACTGCCGTTTTCGCTTGACGAAGCATCGTAGGTATAGCTGATTTCGGTGAATCTGTTGCTTGTACCTCTTGAAGCCAATACATAGTATTCCCCTGCTGCGGCCTCAACCGATGTTTCGGTTGTTGAGCCCGAAGCTGTGGAAACCAGTTCATATGTACCTGTCATTACACCGCTGCCGTCAGTTTCTTCGGGAACACCCGTAGGGATTTCGCTGCCGGATGTGCATTTAAACAGATAAACATATTTAGTAGCACTGTCGGTAGCTGCATGAGTAATTGACAGTGTGCCGGCTGAAACAGTTTCAAATAAGAAACTGGGTCTTCCGACCACTGTTGAATCATCGCTTAATGTGAAGATGTAGTTTGTGCTTTGAGGCTGATTAGTCGATAAAGCCTGAAGAGCAGTTGCAACTACGGCGCTGCTGTCCAAATTAAGCGTATCGCCTGCAGCTGCGGTGAAGCTACTATTAAATGAAACCGATGTGGTTGTACTGTCAAGATCGGCACTGACAACAGAATCGGTCGTCACATCTGCATTGGCAAACACAAAAGATGTGCAGGTCATTGCAGCAGCCAAAACAAGGCTTATGACTTTTCGTGTTTTTGCTTTCACACTTCTTCCTCCTTTTTTTAGTCTGAATTAAATTAAAAGTGTTGAAATCTTTAATATAAGCACAGTCAAAGTATTGGCCTTAAGGCAAGCCAAATCAAGGCAGATAGAAAAGGGAAGCTTTGGGGTTTTCCTCTAAGCGCGCTTAACTCATAAACACTTTATTAAATTATATAATTTTTTTTGCAATATGTCAATCGGTATTTTTGTATTTTTTAAATATTTAATTTAATTCCTGAAGTGAAAAGTTTATTTCCACTTCGAGGGGGTGAAAGCGGAAATTAGTCTT
>JAJQFB010000025.1 GCA_021201395.1 Clostridiales bacterium
AAATGGAAGAATTTGCTATTCATCTTGTTATGTTAACTAAATGACATTGGTTCAGACGACAGCCTCAACAGGTTATTACGCTGCGGATCCTTTCCTCGTGTCGGTTCCCCTGTATCAAAATGACGAATGGGTTTACGATGTAGACGCAAGCCCCAAAATCGAAAGCGGCTCCGAGGTGACGACAGAGTCCGGCGGCGGCGGAGGCGGTTCCGAAACCACAACCGAAACAACCACCGAAGGCTCCGAAACAACCACGGAATCCTCCGGCGGCGGAGGAGGAGGGGGAGACGACGATGATGATGATGACGATGATGATGACCCAACCCCGAGCGGCGGAGGCGGCGGAGGCGGTTCGTCATACCCCATAGGCGGAGGAGAGACCACTCCCTCAGGTTCAAGTTCAGGCTCAACATATACACCGGATACGTCCAATGATGATGTGACGGACGATGAAACCGATGAAGAAGAGACTGAAATCGAACCGCAGAACGATATTTCAATCGTGCCCTCCGACAGCGGCGCCGAAATTGTCCCGGAGGAGCTTCCTCAAACAGGTCAAAACAACCTCCCCGTTCCTGTTTTGGCATTAAGCGGCTTATGCCTGTTTTCTCTGGGCTATAAGATGTATTTCAGCGGCGGAGGAAAAAATAATGAACCGTAAATGCGGACTTTTGCTTATGGTTTCAGGGACGGTGCTGCTGATTGCGGCACTGTCTTTGTTTGTTTACAATTATTTTGATAATAAACGAGCCGGAGAAGAGGCGGAAACCGTCCTTACGGAGCTTCGTGAGGTTATCGAAGAAAAGACGGCCGAACAGCCGTCGGGGGGCCATAAGCGCCGTAAGAACGAGGAGACACCCTCTGTTGTAATAGACGGCAAATATTACATCGGAATACTTTCGTTGCCGTCTTTGGGGCTTGAGCTGCCCGTAATAAAGGACTGGAGCTACAGTAATCTGAGAAGCGCCCCCTGTATTTATTCCGGCTCCCTTGAAACATTTGACCTTGTAATAGCCGCCCATAACTATAACACACACTTCGGCAGGCTTAAATATATAAGAGGGGGAGATGAAGTGACCTTTACCGATATGGACGGAAACATTGTCAGGCTTGAGGTTGAATTTTCGGAAACAACGGCCCCTACGGCTATAGAATATATGACCGCAGGCGAATACCCCTTAACACTTTTTACCTGTAACTACAGCGGTCAGGCCAGAATTGCCGTCCGCTGCATACGCAGCCGAACGGAATAGAGCAGGCCGCTTTATCTGCTTCCGTTTTGTTTTCTTGCAGATACTCTTATATATTCGTAAGTTATAAACATTTCTCCGTTTCTGAAAATTTTTAATTATCTTCCCTGACAACATGATTTTCGCATAAAAATGATGAGGGGTCAAAAGGCTAATTTTTTAAGAATCGTATCTAAAATCAACTAAATATAGCAGATAATAATGCTTTGATTATCCATATTTAGCCGACCAATACGATAATTGCGGTTTTGACCCCAACATCATAAAAATGTGATTATGTTAATTTTATATATAACCTTTTCGTGTCCCTGATTTTCCATAAACTGCAAAGCCATATCCACAGGGTCAAATTTATCAAATACTCTGCTTGTGAAATTATTAAAACCATTAGTCCTTGATGAATACATTGAGGGCTGTTTTATATTGCTTAAATTTCTGTTTCCGTAATTTTCAGCTGCTGTAAAACTATTGTCAGCGGGAGCGTTATACAAGGCGGTAAGCATATAATTTTTGATGTTTTTTACTTCGGTCTGTGCTTTGCCGGGGAAACGATGATTAATTCGCCGAAGCAGCATTGAAGATGCGATGAGCTAATTAATCGGCGGTTCCCTAAGCCTGTCCAAAACATAAAGTATATCTTCATACCACAGGCTGTTTAATCTCTTTTTGACAATAGCAGAAGGCGGATTTTGCTTGCCTATACGAATAGTGCGGCTGTCACTGAGCATAGTTTAAGGATTCATTTTCTGTATAATCATAATTTACAGGCATCGTTTCATCATCTCCTTCAGCAAACATACTGTCAGAAAGTTCTTTTCTGTACTGCTCCGAAAATTTGCATAAAAAAGTCCTGTCAATTCGTAAATCGTTACAAATCAACAGAACTCGCTGCAGTTTTCAAATATTATGTTGTTAAGCATTATAGATGGCTCTTTTTCAAAATTGGTGTCAATGTGGTTTAAAATCACTTGTTTCCGGTGGTATCAGTTGCTCAAAAAGCTGATTATTTAAAGGCTTTTGAGGAGTTTTAACTGTGGTAAATGATTTTATTATGTAAAGTATAATTAATACCAATGTAAGGTACAATATATCTTTGCCGCTCGGACGAAATGCTTCTTTACCATAAAATTAAATATAGAAAAGAAGCATTTCGTCTTAACACCCCCTTCAAAACCGAATTTATGGTCTCAGACCTCCTTTCAATGCGGAATTGAATAAAGCCTAAACCTCCCTTCAATTTTGATAAACGGGGATAACCGCCGAATCTGTGAACCGAATGCTCCCTATTTGGTTAATAACATTATAACTTAAAATTCAAACCGCCGCAAGGGCATTTCTAAAAAATAGTAATCGGATTATTAATCCGCTGTGATTTCATTGGCCGGCATTTCGTAAATTTTAGGATCGTTTTCATCTACGGGGTTAATTGTTATAAAATTGTTGTTGGGATTAATTGTAGCCGTTTTGGTTTCTTCATTCCAGCCTACTCTTGCACCTATGGCCTCGCCTATTGACCTAAGGGGCAGCATAAACCTGCCGTTTATGATTTGTTGGGGGACGTCAGGCGTTATTGTTTCGTCATTTATGGTAAATGCTGCTTCGCCGTCGGTCAGAGATATGACTGTTTCACCGCCGCTGCTTGTCAGAACGGCGGTTTTTGTGTCGGCCTGCCAGTCTACGGTATAGCCCAAATATTCAAAAACGCCTCTGACGGGAACAAGCGTCCGCCCCTCTGAAATTATGCCCTTGTCCTCAACAAGATTGCCGTTTGAGTAAACAGTTACGCCCTCTTCCGCCAAGGCCGCCGTCCCCGTAAGAAGAACCGCCGCCAAGGCTGTTATAATAAGCTTCTTCATTTGATGTTTCCTCCTGTTTTATATAATTTACAAACTGAAAAACAGTATAGCAGGCATAAATAAGCCCGAAAGTCAACTTAATCATTCTTCTGAGTTTTACAGAGCTATTATATCAAAAATGCCGAATAAAGTAAAGAAAAAGATATGAGCAAAACACTTATCCTTTTTAAAGTATTAAAGCGGTTCCTTAAGGAAGCGATGATTAATTCGCCGAAGCAGATTCGCCTCTGATTTTTCGAGAGCAAGGAAGGCATTCGCAGGCATAGCCGGAGCCTATGTCAAGAATGCGTGACGCAGCAATCGGAAAAGTCAGGGGTGAATCTGCGATGAGCTAATTAATCAGCGATTCCTTAAGCATTTTTTTTAAATATTGCCCTGTGTAGGATTTTTCGCAGGTGGCTACTTCTTCGGGGGTGCCTTGGGCTACGACGGTACCGCCGCCGTCGCCGCCCTCGGGGCCTAAATCGATTATATAATCGGCGGTTTTAATGACGTCAAGATTGTGTTCTATAACTATGACTGTGTTTCCACCGTCGGATAAACGCTGAATTATGTTTATAAGCTTGTGGACGTCTGCCGTATGGAGGCCTGTTGTAGGTTCGTCAAGGACGTAAATTGTCTTTCCCGTGGCCGTTCTGGAAAGCTCCGTGGCCAGCTTTACCCTCTGAGCCTCACCGCCTGAGAGGGTCGTGGAGGACTGACCCAATTTTATATAGGAAAGACCTACATCGTTAAGGGTTTCAAGCTTAGAGCGTATTTTGGGAAGGTGCTTAAAAAATTCCAAAGCCTCTTCAACGGTCATATCCAAAACGTCTGATATTGACTTGTCTTTATATTTAACCTCAAGGGTCTCTCTGTTATAGCGTTTTCCGTGGCAGACCTCGCAGGGGACGTAAATATCCGGCAGGAAATTCATCTCTATTTTCGTTATGCCGTCGCCGCAGCAGGCCTCGCACCTGCCGCCTTTTACGTTAAAGGAAAATCGCCCTTTGGTATAGCCTTTCATTTTAGCTTCGGGAAGCCCTGCATACAGATCCCTTATAAGGTCGAAAAGACCTGTGTAGGTGGCCGGGTTTGAGCGTGGGGTTCTGCCTATGGGGGACTGGTCTATGCTTATTATTTTGTCGAGAGCCTCGAAGCCCGTTACGGATTTTACCTTTCCCGCCTTAATTCTGGCTCTGTTCAGCTTTTTGGCAAGGGTTTTATACAAAATCTGGTTCACAAGGGAGCTTTTGCCGGAGCCTGAAACCCCTGTTACACATATGAAAAGCCCTAAGGGCATGTCAACATCAAGCTTTTTTAGATTATTGACCTCGGCGCCCCTTATTTTAAGGAAGTTTTTTCCTGCCTTTCGCCTTTCGGCCGGTATGGGAATTTCCATTCTTCCGCTTAAATAATTTCCCGTAACGGATTTTTCACACTTCAGAAGCCCCTCTACGTCCCCGGAATAAATAACCTCGCCACCGTTAAGGCCTGCTCCCGGGCCTATGTCTAAAACATTGTCCGCCGAGAGTATGGTGTCGGAGTCGTGTTCTACTACAATGAGGGTGTTGCCTAAATCACGGAGGCTTTTAAGGGTGGCAAGGAGTTTGTCGTTGTCACGCTGATGGAGGCCTATGCTGGGTTCGTCAAGTATATAGAGAACCCCCACAAGACCTGAACCTATCTGTGTGGCAAGCCTTATTCTCTGGGATTCGCCGCCTGAAAGGGTTCCGGCTGTTCTGGAAAGAGTAAGGTAGTCAAGGCCTACGTCTGACAGGAAATTGATTCTTGCCCTTATTTCTCTTAAAATAAGATCGGCTACGGCCTTTTGTTTGCTTGTAAGCTCCAATTCCGCAAAAAAAGTCTTAAGCTCCTTTATGGATTTAGCCGTAACGTCGGAAATACTTAAGCCCCCTACGGTTACAGCCAAATATTCGGGACGAAGCCTTTTTCCCTTGCAGGCAGGGCAGGTTATGTTCGTCATAAAGCCCTCAAATTCCTTTTTAAAAGCGTCCGAGTGGGTCTCAGCATATCTCTTAACCAAATTGTTTACTATTCCGTCAAAGAAAAAGTCATAGCTTTTGACAACGCCGCCGCTTACAAAAGTAACGGGGATAAGCTCGCCGCCGTTTCCGTACATAATATAGTTTTTTATCTCCTCGGATAAATCCTTATAGGGCAGGTCAAGGTCTATATCGTGACGCTTGGCAAGCTCCAAAAAGAGATTTCGGCTCATTGAGTTTTCCGTGGTTATGGCATTCCAGCTGTAGACGGCGATGGCTCCCTGATTTATCGAAAGCTCAGGAACGGGCACAATAAGGTCGGGGTCGAATATCATTTTTGCCCCTAAGCCGGAGCAGTCGGGGCAGGCTCCGTGAGGGTTGTTAAAGGAGAACATTCTGGGCTCTATTTCCTCTATGCTTATGCCGCAGTCGGGGCAGGCGAAGTTCTGGGAAAATGTAAGCTCCTCCTCGCCTGTGTCTGCAAAGAGGATTCCCCCCGTTAAAGCCATAGCCGTCTCAACCGACTGGGCAAGACGCTTTTCGATTCCCTCTTTAACCACAAGCCTGTCTATGACGATTTCTATGCCGTGCTTTTTGTTTTTTTCAAGCTTTATTTCCTCCGAAAGGTCGTATATTATGCCGTCGATTCTCACTCTGACATAGCCGCTTTTTTTGGCGTCCTCAAGAATTTTGGCGTGTTCACCCTTGCGGCCTCTTACAACGGGGGCTAAAAGCTGAAGCCTTGTTCTTTCAGGCAGAGACATAATTTTGTCTACAATCTGGTCAACGCTTTGGCGTTCTATTACCCTGCCGCATTTGGGACAGTGGGGTATGCCTGCTCTGGCAAAAAGCAGACGGAGGTAGTCGTAAATTTCCGTTACCGTGCCTACAGTGGAGCGTGGGTTGTTGTTTGTTGTTTTCTGGTCGATTGAAATAGCCGGGGAAAGGCCGTCTATGCTGTCTGCGTCGGGCTTGTCCATCTGGCCTAAAAACATTCTGGCATAGGAGGAAAGGCTCTCAACATACCGCCTCTGGCCCTCGGCATAGATTGTGTCAAAGGCAAGGCTTGACTTTCCCGAGCCGCTTAAGCCCGTAAAAACATTCAGCTTGTTTCTCGGTATGGTCACATCTATATTTTTTAAATTGTTTTCTCTTGCGCCTCTTATTATAATGCTGTTGTTTTCCATTTTATACCTCTTTCACAACAAAAGTAATTCATTAAGCCTCTTTATTTCGTCTCTCAGCTCTGCGGCTTCCTCGAATTTAAGCTCTAAGGCAAGCTTCTTCATCTTCTCCGTTAAGTCGTTTATTGTTATTTTAATTTCCGCGGGAGACATTGACTCGGGGTCTTTTTCTAATTTGGCTGTTTTTCTGCCTGTTACGGCTTCCGTGGCTTTTATGATTTTGTGTACTTTTTTAATTATTGTTTTGGGAACAATTCCGTGTTCCTCATTATATTTCTTCTGAATTTCACGTCGTCTTGCAGTTTCGTTTACGGCATTTTTAATGGAGTCCGTCATAACGTCGGCGTACATTATAACTCTGCCCTCGGCGTTTCTTGCGGCTCTGCCTACTGTCTGTATAAGGGAGGTTTCGGAGCGCAGGAAGCCCTCCTTGTCGGCGTCAAGTATAACCACAAGAGCGGTTTCGGGAATATCCAGACCCTCCCTCAAAAGATTTATCCCCACAAGAACGTCAAACTCGCCCAAACGAAGATTTCTTATAATTTCAAGTCTTTCGAGAGTGTCTACGTCCGAATGGAGATAGTTTACCCTTATGCCGTTTTCGCCCAGATATTTGGTAAGGTCCTCAGCCATTTTTTTGGTTAGGGTAGTAATTAAAACCCTCCAGCCCTGCTTTACGGTTTTGTTTATCTCCGTTATAATGTTGTCAATCTGACCCTCTACGGGGCGGATTTCAATCTCGGGGTCAAGAAGCCCCGTAGGCCTTAAAATCTGCTCTGCAACATTTTCGGAATGTGCCTTTTCGTATTTCCCCGGCGTAGCGGAAACAAAAAGCATTTGATTCATTTTTCCCTCAAATTCGTTAAATT
The DNA here is from genome assembly GCA_021201395.1 of Clostridiales bacterium. GTDB lineage: Bacteria > Bacillota > Clostridia > Lachnospirales > CAG-274 > JAJQCI01. Next base: position 7,145 of record JAJQFB010000025.1, read on the forward strand.
TAAGGGGGCGGTTGTCAAGAGCTGAGGGCAGGCGGAAGCCGTAGTCTACAAGAGAGGTCTTTCTGGAGCGGTCGCCGTTATACATACCGCCTACCTGAGGGATTGAAACGTGGGATTCATCGACGATTGTTATAAAATCCTTCGGGAAGTAGTCAATCAGGGTGTGGGGCGTGCTGCCCTCGGCCCTGCCCGATAAGTGTCTCGAATAGTTTTCTATTCCCGAGCAAAAGCCCATTTCCGCCATCATCTCCAAATCATAGTTTGTCCTTTCCTCTATTCTCTGAGCCTCTATATATTTTTCCTCGGATTTAAAGAATTTGATCCTTTCTTCAAGCTCCTCTTTTATTGCGGCTACGGCCTTAAGCATTTTATCTCTGTTTATAACATAGTGGCTTGCAGGGTAGATACAGATGTGGTTTCTGCGGCCCTTGACATTGCCTGTCAGGGAGTCTATTTCGGAAATTCTGTCTACCTCGTCGCCGAAAAATTCAACCCTGTAGGCCGTGTCGGAGCTTTCAGCAGGGAAAATCTCTATTGTGTCGCCTCTTACTCTGAAAGTTCCTCTGACAAAGTTAATGTCGTTTCTGTCATACTGAATTTCCACAAGCTTCCGCTGTATGTCCGTCATATCTCTAATCATTCCGGGGCGGAGAGAAACGCACATTTCGTTATAGTCGATAGGGTCCCCCAAGCCGTATATACAGGAAACGGAAGCCACGATTATAACGTCACGTCTTTCAAAAAGGGCGGCTGTGGCTGAGTGGCGGAGCTTGTCTATTTCATCGTTTACGGAAGAGTCCTTTGCTATATAGGTGTCGGAGGAGGGTACATAGGCCTCAGGCTGGTAATAATCATAATAGCTTACAAAATATTCCACGGCATTTTCGGGGAAAAATTCCTTAAATTCATTGTAAAGCTGAGCCGCAAGGGTCTTGTTGTGTGCCAAAACAAGGGTAGGGCGGTTGAGCTTTTCTATTATGTTTGCCATTGTAAAGGTCTTGCCGGAGCCTGTAACACCCAAGAGGGTCTGATATTTACAGCCCTCATTAAAGCCCTTTACAAGCTCCTCTATAGCCTCGGGCTGATCCCCCGTAGGGGCAAAGTTTGAAACGAGCTTAAATTTATCCATACAGCTTCCTCCCTTTTACTGTGTTTATGTATTTACTGTGAAGTTTCGGCGGCGGTTTCTTCTTCGGTGTGGGCGGCTTTATAGGCGGCAGCGGCGGAGGTAAAATTGTTTGAAAGAGCTGTGTCGTTTGCTATGCAGAGCATTGCCCGGCTTATGTATTTCGTTCGGCTCTCGTTTATAAATTCCATAATATTCGCCGCAAGAGCCTCCACGTTGAAAACGTAGCTTTTACAGGCCTCTATAAGCTCTGTATCATCGTCCTCATAGCGGCCTGAGAGCATTGTGTAATAGCTTATCTGGTTAAGCCTTATGCTTTCAGCCACATCATAGAGGTGGTCATTGTCGCTTGTGGCGTTGGCCATATTGTTTACCTCTGTTTTAAGCCTTTCCATATAGCTTCCGGAATTTTTAAAAATATATCCCGAAAGGTCGTAAATGTTCGGCTGCTCCTCTTCCCCTGAGGGAATTTCGATTATTTCGGCTAAGCCGTCCTCATAGACGGGGCTTTCCTCTTCAAGAGCCGAAAAAACCTCCGTTTCCTTATCTCCGTTTATATTTATCTGTATAACAGCTAAAATCACAAGAAGCAAAAGCAAAAGTGCAAAAATAATATTTTCCCTGCTTTTAAATATTTTCATTAATACGTTCCTCCGATACTCCCCTAATATCCCTCTATTTTACCACAACATAATATAAAGTTCAACACATAAAAAATCATTTTACAGGCTTTTATTTTTGTGGTATAATAAACCTATGCATATGTTTAAGATGTGTTTAAGGATTGTGATTTAAATGGAAGCGGCGTCCAAAAGGATTTTAAAACAGCTTAAGAAGTTTAGCTCTAAACATACCCGTGACAAGACAGGACTTTTTATTGCCGAGGGGGAAAGGCTTGTTAAGAGCGTGCCTGAGGATATAGTGGAATATTATGTTTTTTCCGAGGAAAAGGCGGAATATTTTGCAGGCAGAATCGACACAAAGGGCTTTCCGGTCTATACTGTGGGCGAAGATATATTTAAAGAGATTTGCGATACCGTAGCCCCTCAAGGGGCGGCCTGTGTGTGCCGCAGGCAGAGGTGTTCTTTTGAGGGTTTATTTTTAAATAAACCTGAGTTTATTGTGGTTGGGGAGGAAATTCAGGATCCCGGAAATTTGGGTACCATTATAAGAACAGCCGACGCAGGCGGGGCAGGGGGGCTTATTTTAACAAAGGGAAGTGCAGACATATACAGCCCCAAGGTTTTAAGGAGTGCTATGGGTTCTGTTTTTAATCTGCCTGTTTTTACGGGGGCTGATATAAGCGATGTTATAAAAGAGCTTAAGGAAAGAGATGTTTTTATTTTGGCGGCTCACCTAAAGGGCAGGGTAACGCCCTATAAAGCAGATTTAAAAAGACCCTCGGCGGTTTTAATAGGAAACGAGGCAAGGGGCTTAAGCGAAGAAGCGGCTAAAGGGGCTGACTTGCTTGTAAAACTTCCCATAATAGGGGGAGCGGAATCCCTTAACGCCTCAGTGGCCTGCGGAATACTTATATACGAAGCTGTCAGACAGAGATACGGAGATGATTTTTTTGAAGATAAAGGACTATTGCAGGAAAATTGAAAAGGGACACGACTGCCTCGAATATGCCCACATTTTAAAGAAACGCTTCCCCTCAGGGGAGATTCTCTGTATAAAAAAGGCCGACGGCTCCGACATTTTCGTGGTTAATTTTGATGAGAAAGGCCTGGGGGAGGACTATTCCTGCCACTGTGTCTTTGTTTACGAGGGCAGGGTTTACGATGTCCTCCACGATAATTTGGATATTGATTTTGATGAATATATAGATATTTTAGGGAAGATGAACAAGGGGAAATTAGCTGCCAACAAGAGGCTCAGCACATATTCTTTCGGGCTTCCCGTGTATAAGCATGTATAAGGGGGTATGGTTTATGGAGAGAATAAGCTGGGACGAATATTTTATGGAAATGGCAGAGCTTGCAAGCAAACGCTCCACCTGTTTAAGACGGAAAGTAGGAGCCGTTATCGTCAAAGACCATCAGGTTCTTGCTACGGGCTATAACGGGGCGCCGAAAGGGCTTGCCAACTGCTGTGATTTGGGAACCTGTTTAAGACAGCAAATGGGTATACCCTCGGGCAAAAGACACGAGCTTTGCCGTGCCGTTCACGCGGAGAGCAACGCCATAACACAGTGCGCCGTAAACGGCGTTTCCTGTAAGGGGGCTGCTCTCTATGTTACAACCTCGCCCTGTGTAATGTGTCTTAAACAGATTATAAACGCAGGCATAGTCAAAATATACGCAAAGGAGTTTTACCCCGACGATTTAAGCAGGCAGATGCTTGAGGAAAGCAAGCTTGAGCTTGTAAAATATCCCCCGGAGGACTGATATGGACAAAATTATTTTAATAGACGGAAACAGCATCATAAACAGGGCTTTCTATGCCCTGCCTATCTTAAGCAACAAAAACGGAGACTACACAAACGGAGTTTACGGTTTTTTTAACATTCTCTTTAAATTCATAAACGAGGAAAAGTCCACCCACATAGCCGTTGCCTTTGACGTTCACGCTCCCACATTCAGACATAAAACCTACGGCGAATATAAGGGAACGAGGAAGCCTATGCCCGTGGAGCTTAGACCCCAGATACCTCTTTTAAAGGAAATTTTAAAGAAAATGAATATTTCCGTTTTTGAAAAGGAGGGCTATGAAGCCGATGATATTTTGGGCACCCTTGCGGCGAAATGTGAAAAGGAGGGTATAGCCCCGGTTATTATATCCGGCGACAGGGATTTGCTCCAAACGGCTACGGAGATAACGGAGGTCAGAATCCCCAAAACAAAGGGCTTCGGGACAGAGGTTGAAAATTATTTTGCAAAAGACGTTTTTGAGAAATACGGCGTTACTCCCAAGGAATTTATTGAGGTTAAGGCCCTTATGGGAGACTCCTCCGACAACGTCCCCGGTGTACCCTCAATAGGGGAGAAAACCGCAATCAAGATTATAGCGGAGTATAAAACAGTTGAAAACGCCATAGAACACGCCGATGAAATAAAGCCGAAAAAAGCTTCGGAAAATCTTAAGGCCTACAGTGAACAGGCTCTTTTAAGCAAATTCCTCGTTACAATAGACACAAACGCCCCCGTAGAAGCGGAAACGGAGAGCCTTAAAATTAAGGATATGTTTAACGAAGCCGCAAGAGATGCCTTTGAGTATAACGATTTTAAGAGCCTTTTGGGAAATTTCAAGCTTGCGGAGGCGGCGGAGGTTAAGCAAAATATTAAGATTATTAAAAATAAAGCGGAAGCGGCGGATTTTGCCTGGGGCTTAAAGGAGAAAACGGCTTATAAGCTTATTATTGACGGCAATGCCCTCTGCGGCTGTGCTTTTGACGACTTTTCGGGTAATATTACCCTCGTTCTTGTTGACACGGAAATAAGCCTTTTTGAAAAGGGCTTTTCCGAGGAGGATTTTATCGAGATTTTCAAGGCCTTTTTTGAAAGTAATATACCCAAAATAACCTATGACGCCAAAACCGACATAGTTTATTTCAAGGGAAAGACGGATATAAACGCTGTTGTTTTCGACACTATGATAGGGGCATATATTTTAAACCCCACGGCTTCGGGCTATGACATAAGCGAAATAGGCAGGGAGTTTTTGAACCGACGTCTGCCCTCTGTTGAGGATGTGACGGGAAAGGGCAAAAGCCGCATACCCTATTATAAGCTTGAGGAGGATAAGCTTGTAAAGCTTTTCGGGGATTTTGTTTCCGTTATTGCCGACAGCTTCGAGGCTATGGACAAAAAAATAGAGGAATTGGGTATGAAAGCCCTCTATTACGATATAGAGCTTCCCCTTATTTATGTTTTGGCGGATATGGAGAGAGCCGGAATGAGGGTTGACAAAAAGGAGCTTCAGGACTTTGGCGAAAGGCTGGATAAAAAGCTGGCGGAGCTTGTTTCGGACATATATATTTTGGCAGGGGAGGATTTCAACATTAACTCCCCCAAACAGTTAGGTGTTATTTTGTTTGAGAAATTAGGCTTAAAGGGCGGAAAAAAGACAAAAACAGGCTGGTCTACCTCCGCCGATGTTTTGGAAAAGCTTAAGGGCAGACATCCCATTATAGAAAGGGTTTTAACCTACAGAACCTATGCAAAGCTTAAATCCACCTACTGCGACGGGCTTATAGGCCTTATTGACGAAAAAACAGGCAAAATTTATTCAACCTTTAACCAAACAGTTACCGCCACGGGAAGAATAAGCTCCACTGAACCCAATTTACAGAATATACCCATTAAGCTTGAGTTGGGTCATCTTCTGAGAAAGGCCTTTGTTCCCACATCGGAGGAATATGTCTTTGCCGACGGGGACTATTCACAGATTGAGCTCAGGGTTCTTGCCCATCTTTCTGAGGACGAAACCCTTATAAACGCCTTTATAAACGGAGAGGATATTCACAAGCTGACCGCTTCCCAGGCCTTTAATATTCCCTTTGACGAGGTGACGCCTCTCCAGAGACAGAACGCCAAGGCCGTAAACTTCGGCATCGTCTACGGCATAAGCGCCTACTCTCTAAGTCAGGACTTAAACATAACAAGAGCCGAGGCACAGAGATATATTGACGGCTATTTTGAAAGGTATCCCGGGGTAAAAACATTTATGGGAAAATGTGTAAAATCGGCGGAGGAAAAGGGATACTCCCTTACACTTTACGGAAGAATCCGCCCTATACCCGAAATTTCAGCAGGGAATTTTAACTTAAGAGCCTTTGGAGAGAGAGCAGCTATGAATGCTCCCGTTCAGGGGACGGCGGCGGATATTATTAAAATCGCAATGATAAGGATATGGAAGCGTCTTAAGGAGGAGGGGCTTAAGTCAAGGCTTATTTTGCAGGTTCACGACGAGCTTTTAATAGAGGCTCACATTTCGGAAACCGATTATATAAACAAGCTGCTTAAGGAAGAAATGGAGAAAGCGGCGGAGCTGGCCGTTCCCTTAAGCGTAGACGTACACAACGGCAAAAACTGGTATGAGGTTAAATAAAAATATGTATGTAATAGGACTTACAGGCGGAAGCGGCTCAGGCAAAACCACCGCCGCCGAAATTCTTGAAAACAACAACTGTTATATAATAGACTGCGACAAAATCTCAAGGGAAACCACAGAGCCGGGAACCTCCGCCTATTTTGAAATAACAGCCGTTTTCGGCGAAAGGATTTTAAACACAGACGGAAAAATCAACCGCAGGGCTTTGGGGAATATTGTCTTTAATGACAAAGAGGCCTTAAAAAGCCTTGAGGAAATATCCCACAGAGCTATAAAAGATGAGGTTTTTAAAAGACTTAAGGACGCAAAAAGGGGAGATTATGACCTTATTGTTATAGATGCGCCTTTGCTTATAGAGTCCGGGCTTAACGGTATTGTTGACTTTGTGTGGCTTTTCCGAGCTGATTATGAAACAAGGTTTAAAAGAATAGGGGAGAGGGATTCTCTTCCCGATGAGGCGGTAAAGAGCCGTTTCGGAAACCAGACGGATTTTGAAAAGCTTGTAAAGTATGCAGATGAGGTAATAGACACAACAAATTTAAGCCTTAAGGATATGGAAACAAAAATACTTAGTTTAAAGGAGAATTTATATGGTTAAAAAACATACGGCAGGCAGGGTTTTAATTTTGGTTCCCCTGCTGACGGTTTTGTTTTTCGGGGCGGTGCTTTGTTTTATGTTTTTCAGAGCCTATCCCCTCCGCTATCCCTCTCTTGTCTATGAGTATGCGGAAAAATATGATTTGGAGCCCGAGATTGTCTGCGCGGTTATAAATACGGAGAGCCATTTTGATGAAAACGCAGTGTCCTCCGCAGGGGCGGCAGGGCTTATGCAGCTTATGAAGCCTACGGCTGACTGGGCGGCGGAACAGATAGGCTTAGAGGACTATTCCTATGAAAACATAAACGACCCTAAGCTGAATATTGAGCTTGGCTGCTGGCTTTTAAACAGTCTTATATATAAATACGGCGATTTGGAAACGGCTCTCTGTGCATACAACGCAGGCAGCGGAAACATGGACAGGTGGCTTGACGAGGGGACGGAGGACGGCTCCCTTACGGATATACCCTATTTTGAAACAAGAAACTATATCTCAAAAGTAAAGACCCACACTGCGGCTTACCGTTTTATACTTAATATTATCGGAGGAAAATATGAAGCCTGATTTTTCATATTATTCATGTTTTAAAAGAATATTGTGTCTTTTGCTCTGCTTTTTCCTGCTTGCCGGCTGTTCCGATTTTACGGGGGAGGAGGAAGCGGAGGACGACAACACGGCCAGACTTGCCATACTCGACAAGGAAACCGAAGCAGGGGAGAGGGAAAATATAATAAGTATGACTATGCGTTCTCCTAAGACGCTTAACCCCCTCTTAAACGAGGATGTAACAGTTGACAAGGTTTTAAAACTTATTTACGAGCCCCTTTTCAATATAAGCGAGGAACAGAGCGTTATACCCAATTTGGCGGCTTCCTACAGCATATCCGACGACGGCCTTGTTATGAGAGTGACCCTTAAGGACGGGCTTAAGTGGCAGAACGGAGAGGACATAACCGCCGAGGACGCAGCCTACAGCCTTGACACAATAAGGGCGGCCTCCGATGAGGCAATATATAAATACGTCCTTACGAATATATCCGACTATTATATGGAGGACGGCCTGACCCTTGTTATTGTCTATGACGAAGTTTATTCCGCAGGAGTCTATAATTTGTGTTTCCCTGTAATTCCCAAATATTATTATGGCGATGATACTCTGCCCACAGTGGGAAGCGGCCCCTACAGCATTGAAAGCTATGACACAAGACAGTATAACCTAACCGCCGCAGACGGGGTAAACGGAACACCGAGTATAGAGGGAGTAAAGGTTTTAATCTCCCCCGATTATGACACTGACTATAACGCCTTTAATCAGGGCATAACGGATGTTCTCGACACAAGCTCCGCCGGGTGGTACAGCTATTTTGCCGACAAGGAATGCACAAAGGCAATTTATTCCACAAACAATTTTGAATATTTGGGCTTTAACAACAATCTGGATATGTTTAAAAATCAGGCCGTAAAACAGGCTGTGGCCTACTGTATAGACAGAGAGGAAATAATTTCGGGCATATATATGAACAATTTGGAGGATTCTCTGACCCCCGTAAACCCGGCGGCCTATATGAGCAGTTCGGAAAGCACGGCAAGCTATGACTACAACACAGACGAGGCTTTGGCGGTGTTGTGGAACAGCGGCCTTTCCCCCTATAACTACAGCTTTAAAATTCTCGTAAACGAGGACAATCCCGAAAGGGTTGAAACGGCTAATGTAATTGCGGAAAGTCTTAATTTAATAGGTATGAACGTAACCGCAGACCCGAGACCCTATGAGGAATATGCGGCTTTAATAGAAGCCGATGATTTTGAGGTTTTTTTGGGGGGAACAAGCTTAAGATGCGGCTTTGACCTGAGGCCTTTGCTTCTTTCCTCGGCCTCATATTCGGGGACAAATTATGTAAACTACAGCGATTCAACTATGGATACTCTTTTGACTGCGGAAGCGGAAGCCATAGGAGAGGAGGCTGTTAAAGAGGCCTTAAGAGAGGTTGAAAGATATATTTCCGTTCAGCTTCCCCTTATAGGCATAGGTTTTAAAACAGGCGTTGTTATGACAAGCTCCGACATAAAGGGAATGACTATACCCTATATTTCAAACTGCTTTGTAAATGCGGCGAGATGGAGCATAGGTTAAAGGCGGTGATTATGTGCTTAAGGAAAATTATTTAACGGGAAATTATGTATATTATGCCGAGGGCAGGCTTAACCGCCCCAACAGCACGGGTCTTGTTAAAGAACAGCCGAGAGACAAAACAGAGGACAGGAGCCGCTGTCCCTTTTGCCCCGAAAACGGCTACATGACCCCTCCCTCTGTTTTCGACAACGGCATTATAAAAATAGTACCCAATCTCTACCCCTTTATTTCAGAAAAGGAGGGCTTAGGCTATCACGAGGTAGTTATAGATACCCCCGACCACTTTGAGGATATAAGCGATTTTTCCCGGGAGCATATGCTTATTCTTTTAAAGGCTCTTAAGGAGAGAACAGAGGCCTTAGAGGAAAAGAACCATATAAAATATGTTCAGGTTTTTAAAAACAACGGCCCTAACGCAGGGGCAAGTCAGCGGCATTCTCACTGGCAGATAGGCGCCCAGACAATAATCCCCCCGAAACAGGCTTATATGCTTAAGGCACTTGAGAAATACAGCCTTTCAAATGGAAAAAGCTATTTTGACGGGAAAGAAAATTATATTTCTCTTTGGGAGAACGATATTTTTAAGGTGGTTATACCTACAGACAGTATGTTTACGTTTGAAACTCATATAATTACAAAAAAGCATATTACCGCACTTACGGAGATGGACGAGGAGGCATTAAAGGCTTTAGGCGAGGCTCTCGGGTTCCAGCTTAATATATATAAACAGACAGACCCCGGCTTAAGCTATAATATATGCTTTTACAGCTCCCCAAAGGATTACAGAGGCAGCAAATATTTCAGATTTTACGAACAGCTTATACCCCGAAAGGGAAATATGGCGGGCTTTGAATTTTCAACGGGCTGTTACATAAATTCCGTTCCCCCCGGGGAGTTTGAAAAAATGCTCAGAGAAGCAGGACTGCCTTGTTAAGGAAACGATGATTAATTCGCCGAAGCAGATTAGGTACTGCTTTTTTCGAGGGCAAGGAAGTCGCTTGAGGGCGTAGCCGGAGCCTACGTTGAAAGCGACTGACGCTGCAATCGGAAAAAGCAGTGCCTGAGATGCGATGAGCTAATTAATCAGCGGTTCCTTAAATGAAATTTCTAATTGTAATATTTAACCTGCTTAATTTTATTTTAATTTCCGTATATTATTATTACGGAAATTTATTTTAAATGCACTAAATACAGCAGAGAGGAATGATGTTATTATATGAAGAGATTTTTAAACACGGTTATTTCCGCCATAGCGGTTTTGGCACTTATAGGCTGTGGTCTTTCGGCTTCTGAGGAAAGCAGCGCAGACAATGTCCGCATAGAAGAGGGGGAAAGAGGCGAAGAGGGGGCTGCCCCCGATGTCCTGTCGGATTTAAGCATATACTGCTTTAAAATAGGCAAGGCGGACTCTTTCGTTATGCAGACGGAAAATTCCGTTATTGTTTTGGACACGGGAGAGGAAGAGGACGCCGAGGAGATAATGGAATATTTGGACGGCAATAATATTACCTATATAGACTACCTCATAATTTCCCACTTTGACAAGGATCACGTAGGCGGAGCGGCGGAAATCATAGAAAATTATGAAATAGAGCATATTTTGCAGCCCGATGCCTCAGAGGAAAGCGATGAATATTATAATTACATTTCGGCAATGAGTACTGTGGGAATATCTCCGGAAATTGTCGACAGCACCTACACCTTTACCCTCGACGGAGCGGATTTTATGGTTTTGCCGCCCTTAAGCAGAAGCTATCAAGACGACAAGGACAATAACTCCTCCCTTGTTGTCAGTATAAACCACGGCGAAAACAGCTTCCTCTTTACGGGGGACGCTATGGATGAAAGAATAAACGAGCTTTTGACCTATGACGGTCTTGAACACACTGTTCTTAAAATGCCCCACCACGGTCAGTATTCCGATATGCTTCCGGCTCTTGTTGAGGCCGTAAATCCTGAGTATGCAATTATAACAAGCTCCGACAAAAATCCCGAAGATGATGAAACTCTTGAAATTTTGGAAAATGTAGGAGCGGAGGTTTATATAACCAGAAACGGCGATATTAAAATAACAAGCGACGGAGAAAGCTTAACCTTTAAATAGTAAGAATAAAGAAATAAACTTTAGCATAGGCTTGTATTAAGAACTGAAAAGGATATGAGCCTATGCTTAATATATTTAAAAAAATTGCCGTATTTTTCCTCGGGGCTTTGTTTTTATCAGGGCTCGTTTTCGGCCTTTGGTATTATACGGGTGCGGCGGCCTTTGCCCCCGAAAAGGAGGGGATTGCCGTGCCTATTCTTATGTATCACAATATTACTGACAAGGCCGTAGGCAGCAAATACACAGTTACGGCGGCGGAGCTTGAAGCGGATCTTAACTATATAGAGGAAAAGGGCTATACCGCTGTAGGTATAAACGACCTTATTGCTTATGTAAAGGGCGAGGGGAGCCTGCCCGAAAAGCCCATTGTTTTAACTTTTGACGACGGCTATGAAAGCGTCTATGTTTTGGGGCTGCCCCTGTTTAAGAAATACGGCTGCAAGGCTGTTGTAGGGGTAATAGGGGAGCTGACGGAGCTTTTTACGGAAGAGGAGGATCATAACATAGAATATTCCCACCTGAACTGGGAGGAGATAAACGAGATGTCAAAGTCGGGTTTTGTTGAGTTTCAAAACCATACCTATGCCCTTCACGAAATTAAAAACGGACGCAAGGGGGCGGCTCAGAAAAAGGGGGAGGACGCCGGGGAGTATAAAAAAATTCTGACTGAGGACGTAAGCCGTCTGAATGACGAAATTTTAAGCTATACGGGAATAAAGCCCACAGCCTTTATATACCCCTACGGAAATTTTAACGAAAATACGGAGATAATAATAAAGGAAATGGGCTTTGAGGCCATTTTAAACTGTTATGAAAAGGTAAATTATATCAAGACCCGCGAGGATCTTTTGGGAATGTGCCGCTTTTTAAGACCCTCAGGCATTTCAAGCGGGGAAATATTTAAAAAAATCGAAGAAGAAGCTGCGGAATGATAAGGAATGATAAAAAACGCCTGTTGAAAGGGACTTTACAAAAAATTTTACATGTATTTTACTTTTGTATGGTAGACTTTGGGCGAGGGGAATGTATACTGTATGTAAAATAAGCAAAAAATCGAAACAGGGAGGATAAATATGCTTATATATGTAATTGAGGACGATGAAAGCATAAGGGATTTAATAAAGATTGCCTTAGAGGGGAACGGCTACGATGTCTGTGCCTTTGAAACAGCTGAGGAGAGCTTAGCCAAAATAGAAAAGGACAAGCCGTCTCTTGCTCTGTTTGACATAATGCTTCCGGGAATAAGCGGAACGGAGGCACTTAAGCTCTTAAGGAACAATAAAAACAAGGCACTTAAGAGGCTTCCCGTAATTATGCTGACGGCAAAGGACAGCGAAAGAGACAAAATAAACGGTCTTGACGCAGGGGCGGACGACTATATAACAAAGCCTTTCAGCATCTTAGAGCTTATGGCGAGGGTTCGCTCTCTTATCCGCCGCACAGAGGAGACTAAAAGGGCGGAAAATGAAATAAAGCTTGGCACAATAACAATAAAAGCCGACAGCCGTCAGGTTTTTGCCGAGGGGGAGCTTATAACCTTAACCTTTAAAGAATATGGGCTTTTGGTATATCTTATGAAGAATGAAAACAGGGTTATTTCAAGAGACGAGCTTCTCAGGGAGATTTGGGGCTATGACTACACGGGGGAAACCAGAACCATAGATATACACATAAGAACCACAAGGCAGAAGCTGAAAGCTGCCGGAGGCTATATTAAAACCATAAGAGGTATGGGCTATAAAATAAGTGAGGATATGTTATGAAAAAAGTGGTTTTCGGCGGTTTTGTAAAAATAATTGTAATAACTCTTGCCATATGCGTTCTTATATTTTCCTATTTTATGACAAGCTACTCCCTTAAACAGACTGAAAACGAGATGCAGTATTGTCTGAATCTTATAGATTATATATTGGACTATTCGGGGGATTTGCAGGAGCAAATTGAGGCCGTAAACCCTCTTGTTTTGGACAGTCAAAGCAGAATAACGGTTATAGATATGACAGGCAGGGTTATAGCCGACACGTCGGAGGAGGCAGACTACAGCGAGAACCATATGGACAGGGAGGAAATAAAAAACGCCGCTGAAACAGGCTCCGGCATATCCGTCAGAAAATCCGAAACCGTTGGGCGGGAGCTTTTATACTATGCCCTTGTTTCGGGAGACGGCAGCTGTATTTTAAGGCTTGCCCTGCCCTATAACGGCAAAGCTGCCTTTTTAAAGGCCGTTTTTGGTCTGTTTCCGCCTGCATTATACTTGCGGTTTTGGTAGCCTACGTTATTGCAAGACGTATCTCCCACGGCATTACGCAGCCCTTAAGTGAAATTTCGGAAGAGCTTTTGAAAATTAAAAACGGAGACGAAGATATAAAAAAAGACTTAAATTTTAAAAGCTATAAATATGATGAAATAAACAATATTGCGGAAGCCACACAAACTCTGACCGAAAGAGTGGAAATGAGTATTAACAGACTTAAGGCGGAAAAAACAAGGTTGAATATATTCTTGACAATATGAGCGACGGAATTATATTTATTGACAGCGGAAGTAATGTTATAAACATAAACAAAGCCGCAGGGGAGATGTTGGGCAGCAAAAAAGCTTCCGGGCAAAATATAGCTATGTACACTCACAATATAAAAATACTGAAGAATACCGCCAAGGCAATAGAAAAAGGGGAGGACAGCATTTTCGACATAAAAACGGAGAATAAGAAAACGGCCTCCGTTCATATAAAGGCCGTAAAGGGAGAAAGCAATGCCGCCGCAAGTATTCTTTTAATAGACGTTACAAATGTAAGAGAAAACGAAAAAATGCGCCGTGAATTTTTTGGGAATGCCTCTCACGAGCTTAAAACACCTTTAACCTCTATTCAGGGCTATTCGGAGCTTTTGACGGGAAATATGAGTTTCAGCGAAGAGGAAAAAACCAAGTTTTTAAACAGAATAAAGAAAGAGACCCAAAATATGGCCTCTCTTATAAACGATATTCTTATGATTTCAAGGCTTGAAAGCGGAGAAATTACGGAGGTAAAGACAGAAATAAAGCTGCGTGCCGTGCTTAAAGATATTTTGGCGGCGGAGGAGCTTAATATTAAAGCCCAAAATCTACAGGTCAATGTTGAATGTCAGGATATTGTGATTTTCGGAGAATATAAAAATTATTATGAGCTTTTAGGCAATATTATAAGCAATGCGGTAAAGTATAACAGAGAGGGCGGAAGCATAGACATTAAAATTTATGAGGACAAGGGTCTTAATATAGTGGTTTCCGACACGGGCATAGGCATTCCCCTAAGGCACGTGAGAGAGTGTTCGAGAGGTTCTACAGAGCCGACAAGGGCAGAAGCAAAAAGGTAGGAGGCACGGGCTTAGGCCTTGCTATTGTTAAGCACATAGTAGGCTATTACAGCGGCAGCATAAGCCTTGAAAGCAAAGAGGGACAGGGAACAACAATAAGCATTAAAATATAAAAAATTTAAATGATTTTTTACAAAACTCAGTAAACAGACGACAAGGCAGTCTGTCAAACTATATAAATGCAGCAATTACAGGAATTACAGACTGACCTGCCATTGATTAGCTGAGCTTTGTATATAGTCATTAAAATTTATAACATTAAAAAAGCTCTTTAACAACCGTCAAAGAGCCTTTTTTAAGTGCAGACGGCGGGACTTGAACCCGCACCCAAGCAATATGGACAAGATCCTTAGTCTTGCGTGTCTGCCAATTCCACCACGTCTGCTTAAGTAAATGCTGCCGTTTTCATCAGCAACAAAAACTATTATAGACCATAGTTTCATTTTTGTCAAGGTTTTTTATAAAATTTTCACAAATTTTTTTGCACGTAAATTCCCAAAGTAAATTCCACAGTGGAATTAGAAGTGGAAGTTACCTTGAG
>JAJQFB010000037.1:0-2979 GCA_021201395.1 Clostridiales bacterium
TTACCTGTGTATCACCATTCACATCGCCTGAAAATCCTCATTAATCATCGTTTCCCTAAGGAAGCGATGATTAATTCGCCGAAGCAGATTTGCCGTAGATTTTTTCGAGTGTGAGGAAGGCATTTGAGGGCGTAGCCGTAGCCTACGTCGAAAATGCGTGACGAAGCAATCGGAAAAATCGGTGGCGAAGCTGCGATGAGCTAATTAATCAGCGATTCCCTAAGTGAAATTTAATTTTAAATTCGGCTGTGCGGAAGAATATTTTGTTGATTCATATGAGTTTTTATGTTAATATAAAGGTATGGATTTAATTTAGAGGAGGGTTTTATTTGAAAAGGAAATTTACCGCCCTTGTTTTGGCCGGCATAATGGCGTTCGGCAGCCCCGGCTTTTACGGTGCTTCGGAAAACAGTGAAAGCGGAATTACGGTTCATAACGGAATCGAGCTTGAAGAAATAATAATAACAGACGACAATTTAACACTGTCCGGTTCATCTCTGGCCGCCGTAAGAATGGCCGACCTTGCAAGTGAGACCTCATCTCAGACCTCCTACAGCAACAGAGCTATTCTTTCGGAGGTTCAGCAGGAGGCCTATGACGCTGTTGTAAGGGACGTTTCGGTGGATTTAATAGATGATGAGGAAGAAACCGTTACCCTTGATTTTACAATTTCAGGGGAGCTGACAGGCTCAAGCAGCTTAGCCCCGGTTATTTGGGCTGTTTACAGGGATAACCCCGGCCTCTACTGGTTCAACACAACCACCATAAGAGTCGGAAGCGAATATACAGAGGAAACGGATACAACGGAAATTGTCTACATACTCTATACCCTCGGCACGGCTTCGGAGGTTAAAGAGTACATAACGGAAATTTCGGAAATTGAAGAAGAGGTTACAGAAGCCTGCGCCGCTATGGCTGACGAATACGAAAAAATTACATACATACACGATTTTGTCTGTGATTCGGCGGACTACGACTACGACACAAGCAGCTACTACTCCTCCACAGGTTCTATTTTAAGCGGCAATCCTTTCTCCCCCGTAGGCGTTTTTATTGACGGCTTAGCGGTATGCCAGGGCTACTCCCTTGCGACGAAGCTTCTTTGCGATGATGCAGATATAAGCTGTCTTTACCAGTCGGGCACAAGCGGAACCACCAACCACGCCTGGAACTGGATAGGGATGGAGGACGGGCTGTGGTACGGCCTTGACACAACCTGGGACGGAACCTCCTCAACAACATCATACAGCTATTTCCTTTTGGGAACGGACAATTTCGACGTAAAACACACCTACACAAACAGCTTCGGCATAACTCTCTCCGCCGATGACTATGTATACAGCGGAGCTTCGGAAACAAGCGAAAGAGATAATAAGATGGCTCTGCTTATAAGCAATATGACCGCCGACGACGACCCTACGGACGGCTCTTCATGGAACAAGGAAAGCACATCAAGCTTTAAGTGGTCCTACATAAACGGCTGTATGGTTTCCGCCCTTATGGATTTAAGCGAGGGAACCGAGGACGAAAGCTATGTTGATTTTGCGGATACATATATGAGTGCTTTTATAAGCGATTCTCTTGTCAGCTCAAGCAAGGGCTATATTTTGGGAAGCTTTTCAATATCAAGCTATGCCCTTGACGACATAAACAGCGGAAAGGCTCTTATAGACCTTATTTCCGCAGGCTCGGAAAACAGCACAAAATACGAAAAGGCCGTAAGCCAAACTCTTTACACCAATATTCTCAAATATATGCTCTCAAACAAAATAACAGCCGAGGGAAATTTGTGGCACAAAAACGTATATCCCTATCAGGTATGGCTTGACGGAATTTATATGGAAACACCCTTTTGGCTTCAATATGAGCTTGAAATAAGCGGGGACGCCGACGGTTTTAAAGAGGCGGCGGAAAACGTTACTAATCAGATTACAAACGTATATGATAAACTGAGAGATTCGGAAACGGGTCTTTATTATCACGGCTATGACGCCCAGGCCGACCCGGAAAGCGGAAGCTATGACTCCTCCTCCGCTATGAGCTGGGCTCTTGACACAACGGGAAACAATACGGGAGCCTCCTCGGAATTTTGGCTCAGAGGAACAGGCTGGTATTCTATGGCTCTTGTTGACGACATAGAGCTTCTCAAGGAGGGAGAGGAAAAATTCGGACTTGATTTGACCTCTGAAATTTACACTCTTACAACCTATTATAAACAGCTTATGGACGCCCTTATTTCCTGCCGCGACAATGAAAGCGGCCTTTGGTATCAGGTTATAGACAAGCCCGACGGAACCTATAACTATACTGAAACAAGCGGAAGCGCCGCCATAGCCTATGCACTTATGAAAGGGGCAAATTCAGGCATAGTTGAAAGCAGCTATTACGATGAGGGCTATGATGTGTTTTTAAGCCTTTGCGATGAAAAGCTTCTCTATACAGACAGTACGGAAACAGACGTAGTCTTAAACGATATTTGCGGCGTGGCAGGGCTTGCGGGCTCCGGCAGCGGAACCACATCTTCCTCCGCTACAAGGGGCTACGGCTATAAAACAAGAGACGGCTCCTATAAATATTATGTTTCCGAAGCAACCGTAACGGACGACGCCAAGGGGGCGGCTCCCTTAATTATGGCCTACAATCAGGTTCTGCTTAATGAAAGCGGAAAAACAACGGACTATACCCCTGTTGAAACCATGTCCCAAACAACCACGGAAACCGCTGCCGAAACAACAACTGCAACAACAACCGCTGCAACTACTACGGAAACAACCACCGAAACCACTACCGAAACTACCACGGAAAGCATATATGTTTCGCCTCCGGAATTTGAGGTTATAGGTGTTTTCGGTGGCAGAACCGTTACTTTCTCAAGCGGCACTGAGGGGGCGGAAATTTATTACTCCTCGGACACATACATATTAACTACAGATGATACCTGTGTTTCAAACGGAGAAACGGTTCTCTTTGAGGACTTCT